>CAZWMF010000059.1:0-11968 GCA_964634535.1 uncultured Opitutaceae bacterium
CGGCAGCAGGCTCGATTGGGGCTCGGTCCGCAGGTCGAAGCGGCGCAGCTTCTGGTCGCGACTGTTCGGCGGGCACAGGCGCACCTCGTTGAAGCTTTCGCGTGCGATTCCGCCGTAGACGAAGGTCGTGCGGTGAAAAAGGCGAAGAAGCATGCGGCGTCCGGTGGGAACTACTGTTGCTGTTGCTGCTGCTGCTGAAAATCGCCGGGCGCGGAGTCGGTCGGATAGAACATCGTCGTCTGCACCACTTCGTCGCCGATCTGGTCGAGGGCCTTTTGCACCTCCAGGAGGTACTCGTGCAGGCCGCGGTTGAGCACGTCGCCGATCGACAGCGACTGCAGATCGGCCACCAGGCGGCGGGAGGCGCGCGCGGCCTCGGTGCGCGGACGGGCGGTGGTCTCGCCGATGATCCGCCGGAGAAAGTCGTCGACCTGCAGGACGCAGAAGTGCAGCGCGCGCGGAAACGAATCGGAAAAAATCAGGAATTCGGCCACGCGCCAGGGCAGGATCTCGTGGACATAGTGCCGGCGATAGGCCTCGAGCGCGCTGGCCGATCGCAGCACCGCCTGCCACTGGGCGGTGTCGACCGCGCCGCCCACGTCGCTCGCCTCGGGCAGGAGGATGTGGTACTTGACGTCGAGGATGCGCGTCGTCTTGTCGGCCCGCTCGATCCATTTGCCGAACTGGATGAATTCCCAGCCTTCGCTCCGCGAATAGGTCGCGTCGGTCAGACCCTGGCACAGATGCGACTGGCGCTTGATCTCCTGGAAGAAGTCATAGGGGCCGGCCCGCCAGATTTCGGCGGCGCTGCGATCGCGCAGAAAGAGGTAGAGCTCGTTGATCGTCTCCCACATCTCGATCGAGATCTGATCGCGGATCATCCGGGCGTTCTCCCGCGCCGAGAACACGCAGGACAGGATGGAGGACGGATTGCGCAGGTCGAGGGCCAGAAAATCGGTGACGGCCCGGCTGTCGGCCGACTCGTGAAACTTTTCGAAGAGCTCGCGGTCGCCCGAGCTCGCCAGAATCGAACCCCAGTGCTCCTTGAGCGCGCTGTCGCTGAAGCCCTGGAAATCGAGCAGAAACTGCAGATTGACCTCCAGGAGCCGCGCGAGGTTCTCCGCGCGCTCGATGTATCGGCTCATCCAATAAAGGGAGTGGGCCACCCGCGAAAGCATGAGGGTGGCCTGGGGCCGGACGGGGGGCATTTTGGGCGGGGCCTGCATAAATCAAGAGTCGCCGCGCAGCACCCAGGTGTCCTTGGAACCTCCGCCCTGCGAGGAATTGACGACCAGCGAGCCCTTGCGCAGCGCGACCCGGGTCAGTCCGCCGGGCGTCACCGTGACTTTTTCGCCGCACAGGATGTAGGGCCGCAGGTCGATGTGCCGGCCCTCGAGTTGGCCGTCGCACCAGGTGGGCGATCGCGACAGCCGGATCGGCGGCTGGGCGATGAAATTGCGGGGCGCCGCGGCCACCTTGGCGCGAAATTCGTCGATTTCGGCGGTGGTGGCGGCCGGGCCGATCAGCATGCCATAGCCCCCCGCCTCGTTGGCCGATTTGACCACCAGATTGGCGATATTCTCGAGGATGTACTTGCGGTCTTTGGGGTCAGAGGCGAGGTAGGTGTCGACGTTGGGCAGAATCGGATCCTGGTCGAGGTAGTATTTGATGATCTTGGGCACGTAGGCGTAGATGACCTTGTCATCGGCCACGCCGGTGCCGATCGCGTTCGCGAGGGCGACATTGCCCGCCCGATACGCCCCGACGAGACCGGGCACGCCCAGGACCGAGTCGGCCCGGAAGACCGCCGGGTCGAGAAAGTCGTCGTCGATCCGCCGGTAGATGACGTCGACGCCCACCAGTCCCGCCGTCGTCCGCATGAACACCCGGTCGTCCCGCACCAGCAGGTCGCGCCCTTCGACGATCGCGATGCCCATCTGGCGGGCGAGGAACGTGTGCTCGAAGTAGGCGCTGTTGTATACGCCCGGCGTGAGCAGCACCACGTTGGGCTTTTCATTTTGGCGCGGCGCGATGTACCGGAGGGTTTTGAGCAGCGTGTCCGAGTAGGATTCGACGGGCCGCACGCCATAGCTTTGAAACAGGTTGGGAAACGCCCGGCGCATGGCGGCCCGATTCTCGATCATATAGGAAACTCCGGACGGACAGCGCAGATTGTCCTCCAACACCAGATAGCGGCCGTCGCCGTCCCGGATCAGGTCGGTGCCGCAAATGTGGACATAGATGTCCCGCGGCACCGAAAAATTCATGAATTCGCGGCGAAAATGGCGGGCGCTCAGGATCTGCGCCGTCGGTATAATCTTATCTTTCAGGATCTTCTGCCCGTGGTAAATATCGTGCAGGAACAGGTTGAGCGCCGTCAGCCGCTGGGTGAGGCCCGCTTCGAGGTGGGCCCATTCCGAGGCCGGAATGATTCGGGGAATGATGTCGAACGGAAAGATGCGCTCGGTCCCGGCCGCATCGTTGTAGACGGTGAAGGTGACGCCCCGGCGCAGAAAGGCCAAATCGACAGCCGCGCGCCGCTGCGTGAACTCCCCGACCGGCAGGGTGCGGAGTCTTTCCGCTAAACGCTGGTAGTGGGGACGGATAGAACCGTCCGGGACGAACATTTCATCGCAGAAATGTCCGGTGTCGTAAGTTGAATCGATGATGGACAAGGGTTTTGATGCCGTCTGATCAGCAGATCCCTTGCCATTTGCTACAGGGCATGGATCGCCGACTTCGAAACGGCCAATCCAGCCTCTTTGACCGCCTCGCTGAGGCTGGGATGGGCGTGGATGGTACGGCCCAAATCCTCGGCGCTGCCACCATATTCCATATGGGCGACCACCTCGGCAATCAATTCGCCCGCGCCCGGACCGAGGATCTGCGCGCCCAGGATCCGGTCGGTCTTCGCGTCGGCGATGATCTTTACGAAACCATCGGCGACTCCGTTGGCCAGGGCCCGGCCGTTCGCCGCAAAATTGAATTTGCCCACGGCCACCGGGCGGCCCTGGGCCTTCGCCGCCTGTTCGCCAAGGCCGACGCCCGCGACCTCCGGGTCCGTGTAGATGACGGCCGGAACCAGATCCCAGTCGACGTGACCGGCCCGGCCGGCGATCCATTCGGCGACCGCCACACCGTCCTCCTCGGCCTTGTGGGCCAGCATGGGGCCGGCGACCGCGTCGCCGATGGCCCACACGCCGGAGGCCGTGGTGCGCAGGTTGCGGTCGACCGGGATGCGCTTCTGGTCATCCAGTCTTACATCAATATTTTCCAGGCCAACGCCTTCCGTGTTTGGACGGCGTCCGACGGCGACCAGGACCTTATCCGCGGCAATTTCGAGCCGGTCCGCGCCGCGTTCGGCGGTCAGCACGCCCCCGGCAAAACCGGTGACTTTGGCCCCGACCTCGATGCGCAGGCCCTGTTTGACGAGCAGTCGGGTCAGGCTGCGGACGACGTCGTCGTCGAATGCGGCGGCGATCTTGGGCAGAAACTCAACCACCGCGACCTGACTGCCCAAGCGCGACCAGACCGATCCAAGTTCGAGGCCGATCGCGCCGCCGCCCACCACGACGAGGCGCCGGGGGACTTCGGCGAACGCCAGCGCCTGCTCGCTTGAAACCACCGTGCGCCCGTCGAAGGGCAGGGACGGCAGTTCGACGGGAACCGATCCGGTGGCGATCACGATATGCCGGGCCTGCAGGGTCGAGCGGGGGCCGGTCGGGCCGGCGACCTCCACCGTGCCGACGGATCGGATCGTGGCCGTGCCGGCAATCACGGCGACCCGGCGCGCGCGGGCCAGTTGCGCGACGCCGCCCACCAACTGGGCCACGACGGCATCCTTGCGCTTCATCAGGGTTGCCAGGTCGAGGTCGACCGAGGGCAGCCGAATGCCGTGGTCGGACGCGCGGTGCCGCGCAAACGCAAACAATTCGGAGGAATGCAGCAGGGCCTTGCTTGGAATGCACCCGATATTCAGGCAGGTGCCGCCGAGCGTGGCGCGTTTTTCGATGAGCGCCACCTTGAGCCCGAGTTGGGCCGCGCGAAAGGCGCAGACGTAGCCTCCCGGGCCGGCGCCGATGACGATGACGTCGTAGGAATCCACGGGCGCGCTCACACGGACAGCAGGAGCCGGGCGGGATCTTCGATCGCCTGTTTGACCCGCACGAGAAACGTGACCGCTTCCCGGCCGTCGACCAGGCGGTGATCATAGCTGAGGGCGAGGTACATCATCGGCCGGATGACGACCTGGCCGGCGACCGCGACCGGCCGATCGTTGATGGCGTGCAGGCCGAGGATCGCGCATTGCGGCGGATTGATGATCGGGGTCGACAAGAGCGAACCGAACACGCCGCCGTTGGTGATCGTGAACACGCCGCCTTCCAGATCGGCCAGCGTGATCTTGCCCTCGCGCGCTTTCTGCGCGAGCGCACCCAGGTTCTTCTCGATTTCGGCCATGCCCACCTGATCGCAATCGTGAAGCACGGGGACCATGAGGCCGCGCTCGGTCGAGACGGCGATGCCGATGTCGTAGTAATGGTTTTCCACGATGGTGTCGCCGTCGAACTGGGCGTTGACGGCCGGCACTTCGCGCAGGGCGTGGACCGCCGCTTTGACGAAAAACGAGGTGAAGCCGAGCTTCACGCCGTTCTTGCGCGTGAACTCGTCCTGATATTTGGCCCGCAACGCCATCACGGCCGACATGTCGACTTCGTTGAAAGTCGTGAGCATGGCCGCCTCGCGTTGGGCGGCGACCAGTCGCTGGGCGATTCGCTGGCGCAGGGGGCTCAACTTCCGGCGGGTCTGGCGAGCGCTTGGCCCGGGCGCCGGGGCGGGCGGGCTCGCCGGCGCGGGCGGCTCCGGGGCCGCCGCCACCTGGGCGGCCGGGGTCGGCACGACGGTGGACTCCGCGGCGGCCAGGATATCGCCCTTGGTCGGCCGGCCGCCCTTGCCCGTTCCCGCCACGCTGGCCGGGTCGATGCCGGTTTCGGCGGCCACCCGGCGGACGGCCGGAGATTGGATTTGCGCCGCGGCGGCGCGCGGCGGCGCGTCCGCGCCCGGCGCGGCGGCCGCCGCCGGAGCGCCGCCGGTTTCGATGAGGGCGACGACTTGGCCGATCTTCACCTCGGCGCCGGCTTCCGCCCGCAGGGCGATCCGGCCGGCCGCTTCCGCCGTCGCCTCAGAGGTGATCTTGTCGGTCTCCAATTCATAGAGCGGCTGCTCCTTGGCGACGGCGTCGCCGTCCTTGACGTGCCATTTGGCGAGGATGCCCGAGGTGATCGATTCACCCATGGGCGGGATTCTGACTTCGATGGCGGGCATGGCGGGATGGGTTGGGCGGATCAGACCGAGAAAGCATCTTTGAGCACGCCGGCGAGTTCAAGTCGGTGCAGCGCGAGCGAGCCGACCGCCGGCGACGCGGACGCGTCGCGGCCGGCATAGGCCGCTTTGCGGCCGAAGACGGTCTCGATCTGCGGAGCGATCCATGACCAGGCTCCCATATTGGCCGATTCCTCCTGGCACCACACCAGCCGGGCCGATCCGTACCGCTGGGCGATTTCCGCGAGACGTTGGCGGTGAAGTGGATACAGCTGCTCGATGCGCACGATCGCGGCGTTGGCCGGGGGATTGGCCGCGCGGTGCTCCACCAGGTCATAGTACACCTTGCCGGTGCACAGGATGAGGCGCTCGGCCGGATCCGTCCGGCCGGCCCAGGTCGGATCGTCCAGAATCTCATGGAAGGCGCCCTGCGTGAAATCCGCGAGCGGCGAGGCCGCCGCCGGTTGGCGCAAGAGCGACTTCGGGGACATGACGACGAGCGGCTTGCGGAAATCGCGCTTCACCTGGCGGCGCAGAATATGGAAGAACTGCGCGGGGGTGGTCAGATTCGCCACCTGGATGTTCTCTTCGGCGCACGACTGCAGGAAGCGCTCGAGGCGCGCGGAGGAGTGCTCGGGGCCCTGGCCCTCGTAGCCATGCGGCAGGAGCAGGACGATGCCGCACGTGCGCTGCCACTTGGATTCGCCGCTGACGATAAACTGGTCGATCACGACTTGGGCGCCGTTGGCAAAGTCGCCGAACTGCGCCTCCCACAGGCACAGCATCTCCGGGTAGTCGATGGCGTAGCCATAGTCGAAGCCCAGGACGGCGGCTTCGGACAGGAGCGAATTATAAACGCAGAAGCGGGCCTGCTGGGGATCGACGTGCTTGAGCGGCACGTACTTCTCCCCGGTTTCCAGGTCGGCGAGGACGGCGTGGCGGTGGCTGAAGGTGCCTCGCTCGCAGTCCTGCCCGCTCAACCGCACCGGCACGCCCTCGGCGAGCAGCGAGCCGAAGGCCAGCGCCTCGCCGAGACCCCAGTCGATCGGGCCGCCGTCGCGGATCGCCTGCCGGCGGGCATCGAGCAGGCGCCGGATCTTGGGGTTGACCTTGAAATCCCCGGGCACTGTCGTCAGCGCCTCGGCGATGCGGGCCGCCCGGGCCGGATCGATGGCGGTGGCCACCGGAGTGTGCCGGTATTCCGGCTGGAAAACGGCGGTCGAGCCCCGGTACGGATTGGCGGGCCGGGCGCGCTTGGCCGCCGCCTTCGCCGCCTCCCGCGCCTTGGCCTTGGCCAGATTCTCCTCGAGCGCGGCGGAATATTCGGCGGTGATCTCGCCGCCCTTGGCCGCGGTGATCGCCCCGTCCCGGATCAGCCGGTCGGTGTAGAGCGCGGAGACGCGCGGATGGGCGGCGATCCGCCGGTAGAGCGTCGGCTGGGTGAACGAGGGCTCGTCGGTCTCGTTGTGGCCGTACCGGCGGAAACAATACATGTCGACGAAGACGTCGCGCTTCCAGCGCACCCGAAATTCCAGGGCCAGCTGGGCCACGAAGCAGACCGCCTCGGGATCGTCCCCGTTGACGTGGAAGATCGGCGTCTCGATCATCTTGGCCACGTCGGTGCAGTAGTGGGTCGAGCGGGCGTCGCTCGGGTCGGTGGTGAAGCCGATCTGGTTGTTGATGACGAGGTGGAGGGTGCCCCCGGTGCAGTAGCCGGGCAATTGGGAGAAGTTCAGGGTTTCGGCGACCACGCCCTGGCCGGCGAGGGCGGCGTCCCCGTGGATCAGCACGGGCATCACCCGGCGGCGTTCCTCCGAATCGCCGCGGATGCGCTGGCGGGCGCGCGCCTTGCCCTCGACCACCGGGTCGACGATCTCCAGGTGGGACGGGTTGGCGGCCAGGCGGACCTCGACCTTTCGGCCGCTCGTCGTCGTGAGGATCGACTCGTAGCCGAGGTGGTATTTCACATCGCCGTCGCCCGCGACCGCGTCGGGGATGTAGTTCTCCGAGAACTGCTCAAAGAGCTGGTCGAAGGACTTGCGCATCACGCTGGCCAGGACGTTGAGCCGTCCGCGGTGGGCCATGCCCATCACGATCTCCTCGACCCCCTGGTCCGGACAATGGTCGATGATCGCGTCGAGGGCGGCGATGATCGTCTCGCCGCCCTCCAGGGAAAAGCGCTTTTGACCGACGTACTTCGTCTGCAGGAATCGCTCGAACAGCTCGGCCTTGTGGACGCGGCGCAGAATGCGGGTCTTCTGCGGGACAGTGAATCGGGGCTGGAGCCGGCTCGACTCGATCTTCTCCTGCAGCCAGCGCCGGCAATCCTGATCCTGAATGTGGACGTACTCGACGCCCACATGGCCGCAGTACGTCTGGCGGAGGGCCGCGAGGATGTCCCGCAGCTTCATCTGGCCGCCGCCCAGGTAAGTGCCGACGTCGAAGGACGTATCCAGATCTGCTTCCCCCAGAGAGAATTGGGACAGTTCAAGCTTGGGCGCCGGAGGCGGCGGATCGCTCAGCGGATCGAGGTGGGCCTGCAGGTGCCCGAGGGCGCGATAGGCCGCGATCAGGTAGTGAACATGCGATTGCTTGAGGCTATCGATGATCGCCACGCCGGCCGCGTTGGCTTCGGCCGAAGAGGGGACCGACCGGACCGTGCCGCCGGAGGCGAGGTTGAAACCCTGGAAAAACGCCCGCCACGTCGGGTCGACGGCATCGGGATTGTCGAGCCAGGCGTGATACATCGACTCGATGATGTCGGCGTTGGCGCTGGTGGGAACCGTGATGGAATTCATTGCGGAAAATTAGAGACTCGCATTGGCCTCCACAGGATCGAGGTGACCTGCGATGGCGGGGGGTTATTAGTAGAGATATTGGCTCAACCTGCCGATGGCGGCTTCCGAACTCAAGCCTCGGTGCCGGCTCGTGCGAGGTTGCAAAGGCGCTAAAGGTTCGTAACAAGAAACATTAGTAAGGGAGGATGGAGACCATGGCAGCTTCGATTAAAGATTCACTTATAGCATTGCTGGATGGAATAAAGCGCTCTGATGGAGAAACGGTTGCCCGTGAAGTCGCGTGTTTGGATGCGCTTGCGCTGTCCGAGCGCGATAGACTTTCCCCGCGACTGGCACATTTCCTTGGCAATCGCAGCTATGCCAAAGCCTTGGCGCATATTCAAAACGGCGCGGAGTCGGCGGGGGAGGCCGGCGGCGCCCAGCCATGAGCTCCGACGGAAAGGTGCCCACCGAGGGTGGATCCGGTCTGAGCCAGAATCCGTTTGGTCAGCTGAGTGCGAGCGGACTGCCCTCCGCTTCCGCCGCGCCGGCGCCGGTGCGCTCCACGGCATCGGGCCCGCCGGCGAAGCCCAAGAATCGCGGTCGGGTGGACATAATCCGGGAAACCGGCAATCGCGCCGGCAAGACGGTGACCGTCGTGACCAACTTCGTTGGCATAGGCCAACCCGAGAAGGAGCAGTTGGCCAAGAGAATGCGGGCGGCCTGCGGCTGCGGTGGCACGGTCAAGGACGGTCGGATCGAAATCCAGGGCGACCAACGCGAAACCGTGGCCCGAATCCTCGCCGAGGCCGGCTTTCGGCCGGTGTTCGCCGGCGGGTAGGCGCCTTCGCCAAAGCCCTCGAAACCCGCGGACCGGTTGCCGGGCCCGGGCGCGCCGATCGGTTACGCCGCCAGACCGGCGGCCAGAGTCAGCGCGCTTTTTGAGCGGTTCAGAATGTAGACGTGATAGCCGGGCGCGCCGCAGGCGAGCAGGTCGCGAATCTGCGTGAGGGCCCAGTCGATGCCGATTGCCTCCAGGACTTCGGAATGCTCGCCGGCCGCCTGCAGCCGGCGGAGCAGCTTGGTCGGGAGATTCGAACCGCACATCTGGGCGAAGCGTTGGACCTGCTTGAGCGACAGTACTGGCATGATCCCCGGCAAAATGGGCACCGTGATGCCGCGGGCGTGGCAGCGTTCGACAAAGCGGTAGTATACTTCGTTGTCGAAAAACAACTGGGTCGTGATGAAGTTGGCGCCGGCGTCGACCTTGCGCCGCAGAAAATCGAGGTCGGCCTCCAGCGACGGCGCCTCGGGGTGCTTTTCCGGGTAGCCGCCCACGCCCAGGCAGAGGTCGGGATGGCGGGCCTTGAGCAGGGCGACCAATTCGCTCGCATGAAGCAAACCGTCCGGCGTCGCCACGAATTCTCGGGCGCCTTTGGGCGGGTCGCCCCGGAGGGTCATGACGTTGCGGAATCCACCCGCATGGATTCGATCCGCGACTTCCTCGAGTTCGGCCCGGGTATGGCCGACACAGGTGAGGTGGGGCATGACCGTATAGCCCAGTTCGTTGCGGAGCAGGGCGCTCACCTCCGCGGTGCGTTCGCGGGTGCTGCCGCCGGCCCCGTAGGTCACGGAAACGAAATCGGGCGCGATCGCGCTCAGGGCGATCGCCGTCTGCCGCAGGGCCTGGACCCCGGCGTCATCCTTAGGCGGGAAGAACTCCACCGAACGCACGGGGGGGCGGTGCGTGAGCAGTTCGGAGATCGGCTGGTCGGGAATCATAGGTCATATCAACGCATGCGGAATCATTGATACGTAGTCAAGAATTGGGCGGAAAGCTGGCGCTGGAGTGGCGAGAGTCGAGCATCGCGCAAAATGCGTCAAGCGCGGCGGCGCGGGGCGAACGCCGTTCGGATAAAGACCACCTTGACGGGGCAAGCGGCGCAAGGCCCGGATGGCCGGCAAACCGGACCGTGTAATCCGTGATAGGAGGGATGGCTTTCCCTAGCGGGTGAACGAGCTTGACCTCGAGCGGTCCCGGAGCCGGCCAAGGAGCGCCGCACCGCCCCGTCAAGGTGGTCTTTATCCGGACGGCGTTCGCCCCGACCACCGCGTGGGTGTGCGTAGGAGCGATCGACCGCTTTCCCTTAGGATTTAGGCTTAGGGGGGATGGGCTCGAGGAGGTCGGCGGGCTTTTGGGGGAGGCCGGTGAAGGCGTATTCCTCGATTTGCCAGGCGCGTTTGCGCATGAGGTCGTTGATGGGCGAGCGGCGATCGGAAGTTGCGACGAAGGCGTAGACGGCGCCCGCTGGGATCGTCTCGTATTCCGGAGGCGCCGGCTTGGCGCCGGGCTTGAACGGCGTGGTGGATTTGAGCGGCGCGCCGGGCGCCGGCGGCTTCAGGCGCTTGCCTTCGGGCCGGCGCCCCAGGGCGATGCTGACTGTGGTGCCGTCGAAGGTGGTCAGGCGGTAGACGCGGGCCAGCTCGCGAGCGGTCCGGGCCTGCGGATCGCCGAGTTCGCTCGTGTCGGAGAAACGCAGCGTGGTCAGGCTCGTCAGCAGGGCCGCGACCTTGTCGTTGCTCAACTGTTCGCCGGGCGGCACCGGGGAGGCTTTCCAGGCGTCGCCTTTCTTCGCCCGCGTCAGGACGAGGGGCGGCGAGTTTTCAAAGGGCACTTCCAGGCGGGCGACGTCGTCGGCTTTGACGCTGACCAGGGCGGCGTCGGCCCAGTTTTTCGGGTCCGAGTCGATGTAGGCATTGAGGGTCGCGAGATAGGCCTTCGGTTCCGCGCCATAACGGATGAACCGGCCGCCGGTTTCGGCGTTGCGCCCGAGCTGCAGCGCGACAGCCGGATGGCCGGCCGCGTCCAGCAGTTCGACCCGCGTCCCGCCGAAATCCAGCCGCCCGATGCGATCGGGATTGGCGGTCACGAATCGATCGACTTTTGCGGACGTGAAGTCGTTCACGAAGCCCGACAGCTTGGAGAAGTCGGCCGGCGCGCCGAAGTACGAATCGTCCCGCCAGGTTCCGTCGCTCTGGCGGGTCAAGGTTACGGTCTTGCCCTGGTCGGCGATGCGCAGGCCCGCCGCCTTTTCGACCGCCGCCGAATCAAACACGGTCTGGCCGACGCGGGGATCGGCGGGCGCCGCGGCCGGCGGACGGTTGAACCAGTAGGCCACGGCGCAGAGTGCCGCAAGGATGAGGACAGCGACGGCGAGAGTTTTGTTTTTCATCGCGAACCGGAAAAGCGGGGGTGGGTCATTTGCGCCGGTGCCGGTAATAGGCGAAACCGATCGCGCAGGCCAGTAACGGGGTCGCCAGGATGTTCAGGGCCAGGAGCCAATACTTGAGCGCATTGATGCCCTGGGTCAGCGCCAGGCGGATCTCGCGACGGCGGGCCCGCAGGCGCGATTCCTGGGTCTGGAAATCCTGGATCGCCTTGGCGACTTCGGGACTGGCGACGAGCCGGTTGCCCTCGGTCTGCTTGCCCTGCAGTTCGGTCAGCTTGCTTTGCACGGTGCCAAGCTGGCTTTCCAGCGCGTTGAGCTCTTCCTGGTACTTGTCGTTGGCCTTGTTCTCCATGTCGCGAACGACGGTGAACGGCCGGAGGGAGACCCCCTTGCCGCGGATCGACAGCAGGTCTTCGGAGCCGGACAGGTAATCGAGCGCGTTCGCGGCGAACGAGAGGTTGTCATTGAGGGGTTCGGCGGCGCTCGTGCCGAGCAGGTTCAGCTTGCGCACGCTGTAGTCGTCGAGCATCCAGTCCGTGTCCGCGACCACGATCAACGTGGAATGACCGACGGATTTCTTGAGGAACGGCGCGGGCGCAGCCGGGGCGGACTTGCCGTCCGCTTTCTCCTCCTTGGGTGCAC
>CAZWMF010000060.1:0-11964 GCA_964634535.1 uncultured Opitutaceae bacterium
CAGCCGCCGGCCGAACTGCGGGCAGTCTGTGTCGAACTCGCGATCCGGGGCCGGCGGGTGGGCTACCTGCCCGGCGCGGGCGACGATATTCCGGCCGCGCTCGCACGCATGGGCTACGCCGTCACCCTGCTCGCGGGCGAGGACCTGACGCCCGAGCATCTCCGGCCGCTCGACGCGGTCGTCATCGGAATCCGCGCATTCAATACCCGGGACGATCTGGCCGCCCATCTGGCGGGCTTGTTCGCCTACGTCGGGAACGGCGGCACCGTCGTCGAGCAATACAACACGCCGTATGGCTTCCGCGCGAGCCCCCTCGGGCCCTACCCGTTAGGGCTGGACCGCAACCTCCCGGCCCACCGCGTGACCGATGAGAACGCCCCGGTCACGCTGCTCGTGCCGGACGCTCCGGCCCTGACCGGGCCCAACCGCATCGGACCGGCCGACTTCGACGGTTGGGTGCAGGAGCGGGGCCTCAATTTCCCCGCGGCGTGGGATCCCCGCTACACGGCGCTGCTGTCCTGCCACGATCCCGGCGAGAAGCCGCTGACGAGCGCTCTCCTGGTCGCGCGCTACGGCCGCGGCACGTTCGTCGTCACCGGGCTATCCTTCTTCCGGCAGTTGCCGGCCGGCGTGCCCGGGGCCTACCGCCTTTTCGCCAACCTCGTGTCCCTGCGCCCATGAATCCGGATTCCGATCCGACCGGCCGGCATCGAGGGCGACCTTGGTCCGGGGTTTACGCGCTGGTCCTTGCTTCCTTGGTGCTTTGGGTGGGCCTGCTCACCGCCCTGTCCCGGGCCTTCCGGTGAACGCGGCCGACTACTTCGTCGTCCTGGCGGTTCTGCTCGGCATCGCCGCCTATGGCATCTGGCGCACCCGCCGCCGGCGCACGCTCGACGCCTACCTGCGCGGCGACGGCACCACCGGCTGGGTCGGGATCGGCCTGTCGGTGATGGCCACGCAGGCGAGCGCGATCACGTTCCTGTCGACCCCCGGCCAGGGCTATGCCGATGGACTGGGCTTCGTTCAAAACTATTTCGGACTGCCCCTGGCCCTGATCGTGGTCTCCGCCGTTTTCCTGCCGCTCTTCCGCCGGGGGAACGTCTATACGGCCTACGAGTTCCTCGGCCGGCGCTTCGACGAGCGGACCCGTCGGCTGGGCGCGGGCCTCTTTCTCCTGCAGCGCGGGCTGGCCGCCGGCCTGACAATTTACGCTCCCGCGATCGTCCTGTCCGCCGTGTTCGGCTGGTCCTTGGAGCTCACGATTCTCTTTAGCGGAGCCGTGGTGATCGCCTATACCGTGGTGGGCGGCAGCGAAGCGGTCACCCTGACCCAAAAGTATCAGATGGGCGTGATCTTCGCCGGGATGGCCGCCGCGTTCGCCATCGTACTGATCCGCCTCCACCGCCACGGACCGCTCGCCGACTCCCTGGCGCTCGCCGGGGCGTTCGGGCGGCTGCAGGCGGTCGATTTCTCGTTCGACATCCGCCGCCGGTACACCCTTTGGTCGGGACTTCTGGGCGGATTTTTCCTATCGCTATCCTACTTCGGCTGCGACCAATCCCAGGTGCAGCGCTACCTGACCGCTTCGTCCCTGCGGGACAGCCGCCTCGGGCTCATGTTCAACGCGGTGGCGAAGATTCCAATGCAGTTCCTCATCCTGCTGCTGGGCGTCCTGATTTTCGTGTTCTACCAGGTGGAGCCGTCGCCGATCGTCTTCGACCAAGCCGAGTGGCGGCGGGCGGCCGCGGGGCCGTCCGGCCCGGCGCTGCGCCGGACGGAGGCCGAATACGCTGCGGCCCATCGCGCCGAGACCGTCGCGCTCGGCGAGTGGCTGGCGACCCATCGCGCCGCCGCCAAGCAGGCGGCGGTGCGGGCCCACGACCAGGCCGAGCAAGCCCGCGCCGACGCGCAGGCTCTCCTTCGCCAGGCCGATCTCCATGCGCCCAATGACGCCGACTACGTCTTCATCCGCTTCGTGGTCGACGAACTGCCCCACGGCCTGATCGGCCTGCTGGTCGCCGTCTTCTTTGCCGCGGCCCTTTCCTCGAAGGCGGCCGAACTCAACGCGCTGGCGTCGACCACCTTTGTCGACTTCTACCGGCCGCTCATCCATCCCGGCGGCGACGACCGCCATCAGGTGGCGGCCACCCGCTGGCTGACGGCCTTTTGGGGTGCGGTCGCACTGGGCTTCGCCTTGCTCGCGCGCCTGGCGGAGAACCTCATCCAGGCGGTGAATATCCTCGGCTCGCTCTTTTACGGCGTGCCGCTGGCGCTGTTCCTGGCGGCGTTCTTTCTGCGGGGCGTGGGCAGCCGGGCGATCTTTTGGTCCGCGCTGGCCGCCCAGGTGCTCGTGCTCGCGCTGTATGCCACGACGCATATCGGCTATCTCTGGTACAACCTGATCGGCTGCGCCGCCTGCCTGGGTCTCGCCTTGGCCGCACCGGCGTTCGGGGCCGCCGTTTTCCCGCGCGGCGTCCGGGAGGCCCCGCGGTGAGCGCGCCGGTCGTCTGCCTCGGCCAGCAGCCGTGCGGATTCTTTCCCCGCCGCTTCCTGGTCGCCAAGCTGCGCACCGCCCGGCGCCTTTGCCAGGATCTGGGCGGCGGAGAAATCGTGTTCTTCTTCCACGACAGCGACCACGACCCCCGGGAGACCCAGACGCTGCTCCGCCGCCGGGACACCGGGGAACTCGCCCGGCTCAACTTTGCGTTTTGCAGCAAGCTCCAGCGCAAGTGGTCGCCGCTCAGCGCCAAGCTCATCGCGCCGGGCTGGCGCGAGTCCACCGCCCGGCAGCTTCCGGCCTACGTCGATCGTCCGGCCGTCGCCGCGTTCCAATCGACCACGGGCGACACCGTGGCGGACTTTTGCCTCGACGCCTATCGCCGCCTGGGTCTGCTCGACGGAATCCGGATCGTCCGCTCGAGCGATCCGGCCGTGCGCCGGGCGGCCTGTGGCGTGGCCGACTTTTTCGTGGATATCGAGCTCACCGGCGAGACGGTCCGCGCGCGCTGGACGCCCGGGGGTTTCCTGCTGCACGAAGGCGGCAGCGCCTACCGGCGGCTGCCGCTCGCCGATTTTCGACCGGAACAGGTGAGTCCGACCCGGGACACCCGGCTGCGGTGGATGCAATCGGTCGTCCGGTGCACCCACTATGTCGCGGGGGCCGGCGAGCAGGCGTACTTGCGCCCGGCGGAAACTCCGGAGATTGTCTTTGTGCCCCGCGAACCGATCGACCGATCCGATGAAGCCTACACGGAAGCTGCTCCCGCCGTCTAACCGCGCCTTCCGGCTGTTGGCGTTCGGCGCCCATCCCGACGACATCGAATTCGGCTGCGGGGCGATCATCGCCCGCGAGACCGCGACCGGAGCCTGCGCGCATTTCGTGGTCTGCTCGCGCGGCGAGGCCGGCAGCCGGGGCCATCCGCGCCAGCGGGTGGTCGAGACCCGGCTGGCTGCCAAGTGCCTCGGCGCCACCGTCGAATTTGTGCGCTTGGACGGCGACGCCCGGTTTGAAGCGCGGCCCGCGCACGCCCGTTCGCTGGCGGCGGTGATCCGGCGCTTCCGACCGGCCGTGATTCTCGCGCCCACGCCGACCCCGAACCAGCACCCCGACCACGCCATCCTGGGACGCCTGGTGCGCGACGCCGCCCGGCTCGCCCGTTACGCCGGGATCGCCGAACTTCGCTCCCTTCCGCCCCACATCATCGCCCAGCTCTATTTTTATGCGGTGACGGTCGAAGGGGAACCGGCCGGCGTTGCGCCGATTCTGGTCGATGTCTCCGACCCGCGGGTCATCTCGGCGTGGCGGGCGGCCATGGACGCCCATGTGAGCCAGGCCGCCGTGCGCCGCTATGCCGAACTCGAGCTGACCCGCGCCCGCGTATTTGGCCTGCGGGCCGGCCGCGACTACGCGATGGCCCTGTTTCCCAACGATCCGCTTCTGGTCACGCAATCGCTCGCCGATCTGGGCGGCGCCCGCCATTTTTGACGGAACGGGTCATGTCCACGGAAACGCTGCCGCCGAACCGCGGAGACCGCGCCGGATTTGCACCGGGGCCGGGCCGGACTGCCCGCTAGACCCGCGATGACACCACTTCGGATCGGTATCACGGGCTATCCGTCCATCGGCGGCAGCGGCATCTTGGCTTCGTCCCTGGGCGAGGAACTCGCCCGGCGGGGACACGAGGTCCATTTCATCAGCTACGAGCGTCCGGTCCGCCTGCCCGCCGGCGCCCCGCGCCTGCACTTCCATCCCGTGGCGATCAACGACTACGGGCTGTTCCGCTATCCGGATTACACGCTGCCGCTCTCGGTGAAGATGGCGGAGGTCAGCCAGTCGGCCGCCCTCGATATCCTGCATGTCCATTATGCCGTGCCGCACGCGGCCGCGGCCGTGCTCGCCCGCTCGATGTTGGCCGGAGGCCCCGCCCCCCGCATTGTCACGACGCTGCACGGCACGGATACGACGCTCCTGGGCCGGGACCCCGGCTACGGGCCGGCCATCCGCCACGCGCTCGCCCAATCGGACGCGATCACCACCGTATCCCAATTCATGGAGCGGGAGACCCGGCGGCTGCTGGCACCCGCCCGCCCGATCGATGTGATCCCCAACTTCTTCTCGCCCCGGCCGCCGCGCCGGACGCGGGCCGAAGTCCGAAGCGAGCTCGGGTTGCGGGACGGCCAGGTGCTCGTTCTGCACATGTCGAACCTGCGCCCGCTCAAGCGAATCGATTTGCTGCTGGAGTCCATGGCGCGCGTGCGCGCGCCGGATTGCCGGCTGCTCATCCTCGCCGGCGACCGGTTCGAGCCGCATCGGGCCCTCCTGCACCGCCTGGGCATCGCCGACCGCGTGCTCGTGCGCGAACTCAGCGTCGATATCGAAGACTACCTCGAGGCGGCCGATCTCGGGCTATTCACCTCCGAAACCGAGAGCTTTTGTCTGAGCATCCTCGAGGCGATGTTCTTCGCACGGCCCAGCGTATCCACCGCCGTCGGCGGGATCCCCGAGGTCGTCGAACACGGTGTCAGCGGCCTGTTGATCCCCTTCGGCCAGGCCGATGCGCTGGCCCGGGCGGTCGACGCCTTGGCCGCCGATCGGGCGCTGCGGGAGCGCCTGGGCCAGGCCGCTCAAGACCGGGCCCGGCGCCTTTTTACGGCGGACGCCGTCGTGCCCGCCTACGAGGCGGTTTACCGGCGGGTCCTGGCGGGCTGAGTCGGCTGGCAATGCCGCGGAAAATCGGCCCAGCCTTAGCCGAAACGCCGGGTGGACCAACAGAAAGGGCGCCGAACCTCCCGGTCCGACGCCCTTGCCGACTATGTAAACACAACAAACTTAACTATGAATCTCCAAAAAGAACGAAAGAACATTGAGTGAGACGCGCTCGTCCCCAATTCGTTCAAAATACGCCGAAATATTCCGGCCCCGGAGAATATATCACGATTTTGGATAAATCCCTCCAGGACGAGCCCAAGCGCCGTCCCGGCGGACGCTCAGGGCCAACGCGATGGGCAAAGCGCCCAAAACCGGCCCATTTGGCAGCCCCGGTCGCCCGCATTCCGAAAAATTCGGATTTACAGAACGAAATCCGGTCCTAGGTTCGCAAATCTTCGCAGGCACGCCCGAATGGCGGAATTGGCAGACGCGCTGGACTCAAAATCCAGTTCCCTCAAAAGGAGTCTCGGTTCGACCCCGAGTTCGGGCAGCCTTCGCCCCCAGGGGCTAAGGCTCACCCCGGCGGCACAGGGCGAAGGCTGGCACGCCGTAGCGCAGCGAAGGCGGCCGAGTCCGGCCTGCGCCCCCCAAAAAATCCGTTCACCCACTCCCCCCCCGCAGCGCAGGCCGCCCCGCCGTAGCGCAGCGAAGGCGGGCCATCCGCCCACCACCGAGTCCGGCCTGCGCCCCCCAGAAAATCCGTTCACCCACCTCCCTCCGCAGCGCAGGCCGCCTCGCCGTAGCGCAGCGAAGGCGGGCCATCCGCCCACGTTCGGGCCTATCCGCCACCCACTCGCCCTCTCCCGCAGCGAAGGCGGCCCCCCAGCCGCCGATTCTTGCCTTTCCCCACCCCAAACCCAATTCTCCTCCTCCCATGCCCGACTTCCGAGTCTACGCCGCCCCGCCCGCGGTCGAACCGTCGCAACTCACGCTTACGCCGGAAGAGTCCCATCATCTGGTCGCGGTCAATCGCGCCCGGGATGGCGACACCGTGACCGCCTTCGACGGCCGGGGCAACGAGTGGATTTGCACGCTGGCGTCGGCCGACCGCCAGAACGCGCGCCTGCAGGTGCGTTTTGCCCAGAAGGCCCGGCCGCTGCCTTACCGAGTCACCCTGGGCCAGGCTCTGCCCAAGGGCGGCTCCATGGATTCGATCGTGCGCAAAGCGACCGAACTGGGTGTGGCCCGGATCGTTCCTTTGGAGAGCGAACGCACCCAGGTCCATATCGACGAGGATCGCTCCGACCGAAAACTGGAGAAATGGCAAACGGCCGCGCTCGAAGCGGCGAAGCAATGCGGCAACCCCTGGCTGCCCGAGATTCTCCCGGTGGAATCGGCCGGCGCTTTCATGGAGGCGAGCCGGGGCTACGACGCCAAATTGATCGCGAGCCTCCAACCCGGGGCCAAATCGCTCAAGACCGTCCTCGCCGCCTTTCGCGCCGGCGCGGGCCGCCCCCCCGCGAACGTGCTCTGGCTGATCGGTCCGGAGGGGGATTTTACGCCCGCGGAATTGAGCCAGGCCCGATCCTGCGGCTTCGATCCGATCACGCTCGGGCCTTTGGTGCTCCGGTGCGAAACCGCGGCCATTTACGCGCTCAGCATCCTGAGCTACGAGTTGCAGAATCCCTAGACTCGATACGGTTCACTTAAGAGCTCTCCGAATCCGAACCTAGAGGGAAGTCGACCGGCTGGAGGCGCTCGGCGCGCGTTAAGTAAACCGTATTGTCCCTAGCCTGCGTCCATCAAAATGCCGGCGAAGATGGCGCCTTATCCCCGAGCGAAGACGGCCGAAGCCGACCAAACTGTGCTTTTGGCACAGCGGAGGGAGGCCGCGGGCGTTTGCGCCGGGGAGAAGGCGCCAGATTCGCCGGATGGAGCGCGACGGGGCGGAGCGTAGCTTTGGGCTAGGCTGGCCCGCCGCCTCGGGTCGGCGGACGCGGCCCGGCGTTCTGGCCGGACGACACCAGGTTCACCACGTCAGCAAACCGGCGGCGAAGGTCAGTCCGGCGCCGACGCTGCAGGCGATGATGCGGTCGCCCGGAGAGAATATCCCCTCCTCGACCGCCCAGCCCAGAGCCATGGAAACGCTGGCGGCGCTCGTGTTGCCATATTGGCTGAGCGTCACGACGAACTTGTCGAAGGGGATGCCGACGCGCTTGCTCACGCCGCGCAGGATGCGCTCGTTGGCTTGGTGGGGCACCACCCAAGAGATGTCCTCGGGCCGCAGGCGCTCGCGGCGCAGCGTGGCCAGAATCTGCTCGGTAAAGCCGGCGACTGCGTGGCGGAACACCACCGGACCGTCCATCTGCAGAAAGAAGCGGTCGAGGTCGTATCCGGTCGGATCCGGCACGGGCTGACGCGCGCCGCCACCGATCCGTTGGATCGCTTCGAATTGGTCGGCGTCGCCCGACAGCGTGAAGCGATGCAGCCGATGCCCGCCGGCGGAACCGGTCAGCACAGCGGCTCCGGCGCCATCCCCAAAGAGAAAAGCGGTGTCGTGGTCCTGGGGATTGGTGATTCGGGAAAGCAATTCGGCGGTCACCACCAGGAGGTTCCGCGCGGAACCCGAACGAATGAGCGAACGGCCGACCTCGAGGGCGTAGAGCCAACCGGAGCAAGCCGCGTTCAGGTCGAAGGCCATCACGCGCGGAATGCCCAAGAGGCGCGCCAACGCGCTCGCCATCGAGGGCACCGGTTGATCCGGAATGATCGTGGCCATGATGATGCCGTCGATCAGCGAAACGTCGAATTCGGCCTGGGCCAGGGCATGATGCACCGCCACGGCGGCCAGCTCCGTCGCGGTCTCATCGTCGGCCGCTCGCCGGCGTTCGCGGATTCCGGTCAGCCGGACGATCTCCGCTTCCGTGCGATGGGGGAAGGCCTTTAGGATCTCGGCATTGGCGTAAACAGTGGAGGGGACGGCGAACCCGACGCCGGCGATACAGACGGAATCTACCATTTGATTATAGGAAGGGAGGGTCTAACCGTTCGCCTTACGTTTGGCAAGATAACGGGTAAAATCGTCGCCCGACACCCGGTGGCCGGGGCCGGTCGCCTCGATGTCGGTCACCCGGGTCGGGTCAAGGCCTGCCTCAGTGGCCAGCTTGATCGCCCGGGGTGTCCAGACGAGGGGAGCCGAACCGGCCGCCGGAGCGGGGGCGGGACTGGCGGCCGGCGTTTTGGCTTCCAGGTGGCGCAGACTCGCGTCGGTTGTCTCGATCCGCAAGAACGGTGCGCCGGAGGGCAGCAGCGCGCCCGGACTCGCCAGAACCGCGCGGAGCGTGCCGTCGCAGGGGCTTTCGAACTCGAAAACGGACTTATCGCTCTCCAACTCCGCCACCTTCTGGCCCCGCGTGACGGGATTGCCGGCCTGCACCCTGATGCTGACCACCGTAAGTTCATGCACGGTAGCGCCCATCGATGGCATCGGCACGTCGATTATGAAAGGTTCCATCGGCCCCGATTGTGCCGGGCCGTCCCTGCCGGTCAAGTCAAGGGCTTGGCGGGGACGATTCCGACCGCACGGTCACCAATTCGATGCCGAGGACCCGCGGCGGGATCCCTGCGAGCTCGACCGCCGCGCCCGAAAGCCGGATGTCGCCGGTGGCGACCTCGAAGCGGCGGGGCATCCCATCGAGAAACTTGGCCAGGACCGGAACGATTTCCCGGCCCAGCACGCTTTGGTAGGGGCCCGTCATGCCCAGGTCCGAAAGGTAGGCGGTGCCGTTCGGCAGGACGGCGGCATCGGCGGTCGGCACATGCGTGTGCGAACCGAGAACGGCGGTCACGCGACCGTCGAGGTGCCAGCCCAGCGCCTGCTTCTCCGACGTGGCCTCGGCATGGATCTCGACGACGATCGCGTCGGCCTGGCCCCGCAGGCGCTCGATCATCCGATCGGCGGTCAAAAAGGGGCAATCGGCCTTGAGGTTGATGTATTGGCGGCCGAGGACGGTAAACACGGCCAGCCGAAAACCGCCCGACTCCAGGATCACATGGTCTCGGCCGGGGCAGGCCGCCGGCAGATTGGCCGGTCGGCAAACCCGTTCGAACGAAGCGATTTCCCGATCCCAGCCCCGTTGGTCCCAGATATGGTCGCCCAGCGTCAGGGCGTCGATTCCGCTGTCGAGCAGGTCCCTGGCCAAACCGCCGGTTATGCCCGCTCCGGCCGCGACGTTCTCGCCGTTGGCCAGAACGAACTCGAACCCGCGCTCGACCTTGAGCCGCCGAACCTGCTGGGCGACGATTTCCCGGCCCGGCCGGCCGACGATATCTCCAATGAACAAGAACTTCGGCATGGGCGCCAGCTTCGGGGATTTGCCGCCGCCAAGCCAGCCCCAATCCCCGCTTGCCTCGGCTCCTGCGGCTGTGTTGGATTCGAAACTCCCTTTTTCCTAATGAAAGCGCAATCATCTCCCGCCCCGTTCCCCCAGTCCGAAATCGGACCGGAAATGAACGGCGCCTCCGCCGTGGTCGAATGCCTGATCCGCGAAGGGGTGGAGGTCGTCTTCGCCTATCCGGGCGGGGCCTCCCAGGAGCTGCACCAGTCGCTCGCCCGCACGGACAAGATCCGGGTGATTCTTCCCCGCCATGAGCAGGGCGGCGGCTTTGCCGCCGACGGCTACGCCCGCGCTTCCGGCAAGGTGGGCGTGTGCATGGCGACGAGCGGCCCGGGCGCGACGAATCTCATGTCGGCCATCGCCGACGCCTTCATGGATTCCATCCCGCTGGTCGCCATCACCGGACAGGTGAAGCAGCAGTTCATCGGCAAGATGGCGTTCCAGGAGACCGATTTCTTTGGGATGACCCTGCCGGTCGTGAAGCACTCCTATCTCGTCCTGGACGTGCACGAGTTGCCCCGGGTGTTCAAGGAGGCGTTTCTGCTGGCCCGCTCCGGCCGGCCCGGACCGGTGGTGATCGACATCCCCAAGGATGTCCAGCAGGCGAAGTTTCGACCGGTTTTCCCGGCGGTCGCCGAGTTCCGCAACCCGTTTGCGGTGGCGGAACCGCATGCGACCGACGCGCAGCTGGCGGAGGTGCTGACCCTGATCGCGGAGGCCAAGCGGCCCGTCATCTACGCCGGCGGCGGGATCATCTCGGCCGAGGCCCATCGGGAGCTGCGTCAATTTGCGGAGAAGACCAACATTCCGGTCGCCACGACCCTGATGGGCCTGGGCGCCTTCCCCGAGGATCACGCGCTGTCCATGCAGTGGTTCGGCATGCACGGCAGCGCCTATGGAAATTGGGCGGTCGACGCGGCCGACCTGCTGCTCTGCGTGGGCGCGCGCTTCGACGACCGCATCACCGGCGATACCCACACCTTCGCCGCCCACGCGAAGATCGTCCATATCGACATCGACGCTTCCGAGCACAACAAGAACAAGGCGACCCGGTATCCAATCCTTTCCGACGTGCGCTACGCGCTGGGCCGCTTGCTGGAGATCAGCGCCGCCCAGCGGTTCGCCCCGCCCGACACGGCGGACTGGCATGCGCAGATTGCGACCTGGAAGCGCGAGCACCCCTTTGCCTTCGAGGCGAGCCGGCATATCCAGCCGCAGGAGGCCGTGCAGACCCTCTACCAGCTGACCCACGGCGACGCCATCATCACGACCGGCGTGGGCCAGCACCAGATGTGGTCGGGGCAATTCTACCGCTTCAACGAGCCCCGGCGCTTCATCAGTTCGCTCGGGCTCGGCGCCATGGGCTTTGGCTATCCGGCGGCCTTGGGCGCCAAGGTGGCCCATCCGGACCGGCAGGTCATCGACATCGACGGCGACGGCTCCTTTGCGATGAACATTCAGGAACTGGCCACCGCCCACATCGAAAAGATCGGCGCGAAGGCCATGATTCTGAATAATCAGCACCTCGGCATGGTGGTGCAGTGGGAGGACCGGTTTTACGGCAGCGTGCGGGGCAACACCATCCTGGGCGACGAAACCAACGTGGGCAGTCCGGAGAATCCCGAGGCGCTCTACCCGGACTTCGTCAAGATCGCCGAAGGCTACGGCGTCAAGGGCCGGCGGGTCATCCAGCGGTCCGAACTGCGGGCGGCGATCCAGGAGATGCTCGACCACGACGGCCCCTTTGTCCTCGACGTCATCGTGCCGTACACCGAGCACGTCTTGCCGATGATCCCGGCCGGCAAGTCGGTCAAGGACATGCTCCTGAAGTAGGCCGGCCGCCGCACCAAAGAAAAAGGGAGGGCGCCGGTGCGCCCTCCCCTTCCCGGAATAGTTCGGGACCGATCAGGACGTGGGAACGCTCTGGATCGTCTTGATGATTCGCGAGGCGACCAGATACGGATCGGCGGCTGAATTCGGCCGACGGTCCTCGAGGTAACCGCGATAGTTGTTGTTGATGAAGCTGTGCGGGATGCGGACCGACGCACCGCGATCGGCGAGGCCGTAGTTGAACTTGTCGATCGACTGGGTCTCGTGCAGGCCGGTGAGCCGGAGATGGTTGTCCGGGCCGTATACCGCGATGTGCTCGTCGCGCGCCGTATTGAACGCCGCCATGAGCTTCTCGAAGTAGGCCTTGCCGCCCACCTCGCGCATATACTTGGTCGAGAAATTGGAGTGCATGCCCGAGCCGTTCCAATCGCCGCGGATCGGCTTGGGGTACAGTTCGATGTCGATGCCGTATTTCTCGCAGATGCGGCTCATGAGATAGCGGGCCATCCAGAGCTGGTCGGCGGCCGTCTTCGAGCCCTTGCCGAAGATCTGGTATTCCCACTGGCCCTTCGCCACCTCGGCGTTGAT
>CAZWMF010000061.1:0-11958 GCA_964634535.1 uncultured Opitutaceae bacterium
TGACCGGCGCCGGTGCGGTCACGATCCAAGCCGCCCAGGCCGGCGACGCCGATTTTGCCGCGGCCACCCCGGTTGCGCAGAGTTTCTCGGTTGCCCCGGCCGCGGCCGCGGTGACCTTGGGAAGCCTCAGCCAGACCTACACCGGAGCTCCCTTGGCCGCCACCGCCACGAGTCCGTCGCCGGTGGCCGGCTACACCTACACTTATCTTGGGATCAACGGCACGGCCTACGCCCTGAGCGCGACCGCGCCGACCAACGCGGGATCCTATACGGTGACCGCCGCCGTCAGCGATCCGAACTATTCGGGCAGCGCCACCGGCACTCTGACGATCGGCGCCTCCGATCAGACGATCGCGTTTCCGGCGCTGGGCAGCGTCGTCGTGGGCGTCCCGGTGACGTTGAGCGCGACGGCGAGTTCGGGCCTGGCCGTGAGCTTTACGGTGCTGAGCGGCAATGCGACGATCACCGGCGGCGCGACGCTGACGATCAATGACATCAATCCGGTGACGATCGCAGCCGCCCAGGCCGGCAACGCCGATTTTGACGCCGCCGCGCCGGTCACCCAGTCGGTGACGGCGACTCCCGGCAGTCCGCAGGCCTACTTTGGTTCGAGCGCCGGGGCCGCGGGCGCGAGCAAGTCCGGCGCTCGCCAGAGTCAGACCGCCTCGGTTGCGACGAATCTGGGAGCGGTCATCAACGGGAGCGGCACGGGCGGTGCCCTCGTTGGATTCATCCCGAGCATCAACGCGGGCTTCGTCGTGAATTTCTCCCTGGCGCAGGGCGCCTTCACGGTGGCGACGACTTCCCTGGCGCAGGCCGGCGCGCCCGGCCAGACGCTGACCTTTACGGGCACGCTCGCCGGAGGAGTCTTGAGCGGCACGATTGCCGAACTCGGTCTGCCTTTTTCGGCAACCCTCGATTCGTCGAGCGGGCCTTCGTCGGCCGAAGCCGGACTCTACCAGATGACGGGCACGGCCGGAGGATCGTCCTACCTGCTCGTCGGCACGCAGGGCGACCTGTTTGCCTTGGCCGTGATGGCGACCGGCGTGGGCGCCGGCGCGGGCACGATCGGCGGAAACAATGCTTTTACCGTGACCACGTCGCTGGGGGCGGGGGCGACTTTGGTCGGCTCGATCAATTCCAGCACGACCGTGGTCGGCGGAACGATCAGCCCGAGCGGCGGGCTCGGCACGAGCTTCGCCGGCAAGGCCAGCCAGAATTCGCCGTCGGTCGCGCCGGCCGCCCAGGCGCTCGTCGCCGGCGCGAGTCCCATTCTGAGCGTGTCGGCCGCCGGCTCCTACCAATGGCAATTCAATGGGGTCAATCTGCCCGGCGCCACCCACGCGACGCTTGAGTTGGCCAATATCGGCACCGCTCAGGCCGGCGTCTACACCGCGATTGTGGTGGGCACGGACGGCTCGGTGGCGAGCAGTTCGGCGAGCGTGGCCGTCTCGGTCGATGCCCATTTGATCAACCTGTCTTCGCGCTCTTACGTGGGCACGGGCGCCCAGGTGTTGGTCGCCGGCTTCGTGGTCAGTGGCTCCGGCACAAAACAGGTGCTGGTCCGGGGCGATGGACCGGTGCTGACCGGATTCAACGTCGCCGGGGCCCTCGCGCATCCGCAGCTCGCGCTCTTCGACAACACGGGCAAAGTCATCGCGACCAACACGGGCTGGGGCAATGCGTCGGTGCTCGGCGCCTCGAGCGTTGCCGCGGCGATCAATGCGGCGACGACGAACGTGTTCGACCAGGTTTACGCCTTCGACCTGCCCACGGGCTCGGCCGACAGCGCGATGCTCGCGGGTTTGCCGTCGGCCGCCTACACGGCCGAGATCAGCGGGGTGGGCAATACGACCGGGGTCGCCCTGGCCGAACTCTACGACGCCGACACGGGCACGCCGACCGCGCACCTCATCAACCTATCGGCCCGCGCCTTCGTGAACACGGGCTCGGGCGTACTGGTCGCCGGCTTTGTCATTTCCGGCTCGGGCTCGGAAACGGTGATGATTCGGGGCATTGGGCCGACCCTGGGACTGGCGCCTTTCAATCTGACGGGTGCCCTGGCGGCTCCTCAGCTCACCCTTTACGACAGCACCGGGGCCGTCATCGCCACCAACACCGGGTGGAGCACGGCGCCAGTCGCCGGCGCGTCGAGCGTCGCCGCGGGAGTCCAGGCGGCGACTGCGCCGATCATGGCCAGCCTGTATGCCTTCTCATTGCAGTCCGGCTCCGCCGATTGTGCAATGGTCGTGACCCTGCCTCCCGGTGGCTATACGGCGCAGGTGAGCGGGCTCAATAACACGACCGGCGTCGGCTTGGTCGAGGTCTACGACGTACCGTAGGGCCAGTCTTGGCTGTCATCTGACGATCAACTCGCCGCGCATTCCGGGCATGGGATGGTTGGAGAACGAGCAAATGTACGGGTAGCTTCCCGGCTCCTGCGGCGCGGTGAAAGTCACGTCGCCGACCCCCTTCGGTCCGACGAGCGGAATGAATGCGAGGACATGCGAAGACCACGACTCGGGCATGTAGCCGTCGGCGCGGTCGGACATGGCCGCCAATGCGTAGGGCGTGGCGATCGCGTCGCTGTTGAGAAGGATCCAGTCGTGCGCCACGCGTCCCGGCAAATCGGACCCCTCGTTGCGCAGCTGGACGTGGATGCGCTGGCCCGGCCGGGCGTAGATTCGGGTCACATTGAACATCACGGTGTCCGTGGCGGTGATCACGATCGTTCCGCTGCCCTTGGGGACCGGATCGAATTTGATCAACTGGTCCGCCCGGGCGGTCCTCGGTCCGAGCACCGCGGAGGCGCAGAGCATTCCGATCAGGATACTTAAGTTTTTTGTAGGCATGGGAAGGCGCGACGCGAACACCGGCCCGCATCGCTGCGTCGAGCCTAGTCGGAAACCGCGTCGACCGATACGGGGTGTAGCCCTACCTTAAGACCGGGGGCGGGCGCGATCGTTCCGGCCGGACCTTCCCGACGGCGACCACTCTGGACCGGTGGGCGGCGGGCGCAGTTCCTCGGCGATCTCCCGATGGTCCGCGCATCCCGCCGCCGCCGGTCGGCCCCGGAACCGACGAACTCCGCGGGTGTCGCAAGAATGTGACACTTTGAAGTTTGCCTGTCCGGCGGCGGACACCGAACACTGGCTGTCCCCTGGGAGAACTCGACGTGTGAAACCGAAGAAACGACTACGGAATGGAGCGGCCGGCGACGGGGTCGGACCGACCGGAAACCCGTGCGGGCGGACGGGAACGGGCAGCGCGCACGTCAGCGGGCACCAGGGCATCGCGGTGGACGGCTCCGGCACGGTCTATATCGCTGATTTCGGCAAGCGGACGATTCGCTCGATCACCTCCGTCGGTCGCGTCACCAAGTCGGCGGGAATCGCCCGCTGCCCCGGGGCGTTGCGGGCCCTGCTCACGTTCCTCACCTTCCGCCGGTCTCACCGGGACGGCGAACTCTTCGGCTTCAAGAATCCCGCGGATTGACCTCGGCATTTCCGTCGCGTCGTCCAAACGATCCGATCGATCGGCGGCGCGGGCGGGCGGAATTCCCTATTTCAGGCCGAGAATGTTGAAGACAATGTAAAGGCCGGAGGCGAAGAGCGCGGCGCCGAGGAAGATGCACACCGGCAAGGTGAGGACCCAGGCGAGCAGCAGATTGCGCAGGGTCTTGACCTGCAGACCCGAGTGATTGGCGGCCATCGTGCCGGCCACCCCCGACGACAGCACGTGGGTCGTGCTGACCGGAAGCCCGAAATTGTCGGCGGCGAGAATCGTGCCCATGGCGACGAGTTCAGCCGACGCGCCCTGCGCGTAGGACAAATGGGTCTTGCCGATTTTCTCGCCGACCGTGACGACGATCCGCTTCCAGCCGATCATCGTGCCCAGGCCCAGGGAGAAGGCCACGGCGACCTTGACCCAGGTGGGAATGTACTTGGTGGCTTTGTCCAAGTCGGCCCGGTAGGCCTTGAGCGTGGCCCGATCGGCCGAACTGGCGGCAAAATCCTTGCTACCGGTGAGCTTGGCCAGCGCCCCGCTCACCAGATAAATATTCGTGCGCAGCGCCTTGCGATCGGTGGAGCCGAGTTGGGAACACGAGTCGATGCCGGCGAATTTGGCCGACACGATTTGGTTTAGCGTCAGTGTGGCCGCCACGGTGTTTGCTCCGCGTTGGCCCGCGGTGCGCAAGAAGGACGAAACCTCTGCGACGGCTCCCGCGGTGTCCAGCGGCGTTCCGCCACCTTCGTGCTGGAGAATGACGGACACCTGCTGCGACTCCGTGGCGATTTGATGAAGGGCCGCCGCATCGGTGTGCATGTTCAGGGCAAATGCACCGGGCACGACGCCGATGAGAATGAGCATGATCAGGCCCATGCCCTTCTGGCCATCGTTGGAGCCATGGGCATAGCTGACGCCCGTGCAGGTGAGCACGAGCAGGGCCCGGATGCCGAGGGGCGGGGGCGTGTCCTTCTTGGCCGGTTCGAAGAGTTCCGGGCGTTTGAGCAAGGCCTTGGCGACCAGCAAGAGAAGGGCCGAGCAGACAAACCCCACGATCGGAGAGACCACGAGCGAAAGCCCGATCTTCTCGGCCTGGGTCCAATTCACGCCCTCGCCGAAGGCGTGGCCCTTGGCCATGAGCGAGTTCGCCAAGCCGACGCCCATGATCGACCCAAAGAGCGTATGGGAACTCGATGCCGGCAAACCGAGATACCAGGTGCCCAGATTCCAAATGATCGCCGAAAACAGCAGGGCAAAAACCATGGCGAAGCCGGCGGCCGACCCGATATGGATGACTAATTCGACCGGCAGCAGGGCGATGACGCCATAGGCGACGGCGCCGGTCGAAACCAGGACGCCGATCAGATTCCACAGCCCCGACCAGGTCACCGCGACCCAGGGCTTGAGGGTGTGGGTGTAAATGACGGTGGCGACTGCGTTGGCTGTGTCGTGGAAGCCGTTGACGAATTCAAAGCCCAACGCGAGCGTCAGGGCGGCGAAGAGAAACAGGATCGAACCGGTGGAGAGGGACTCGCCCCAGAGTGGCATAAGATGTTGGATTGGACTGGATCCAATTTAAGAAACTTATGTTACAATCTGAAAACGAACCGGTGACATCTGGGCGACGATGGGCCGGGGAAAGCCCGCGCAATGGCCGAACGGCGCGCGATTTAGTGACTGCAACAGAGACGGCTGGCTAGTCGACCACGACCGCGAAGTTTCGGCCTTCCGATCGCTGGGAGTCTTTCCAGAAGAAGGTGAATTCCACGCGTTGGCGGCGGGGTAGTAGGGCGATCGGCAGGTCGGCGAATTCCACGCGAAGGAGGTCGTTCTGGGTGGTGTCGATCGACTGCGTCGACGCCCAGCCGTCGACCGACCAGGCGATCCGCGCCGCGTCGGCCAGCAGGATGCGCAGGATCTTGCCCGGCGGCAGGCGGCGTAGCGGATGGCGGAAACTCCAGAATTCGCAGCGGTTGATCGTCGGCCGAAGGACGTAGCGTTCGAACGCCGGTTCGATCCGATCGAAACAGACTCCGTCGCGCCGGCTGCGCACGAGCGAGATATACTCGGCGTGCGACCAGCAAAGCGGCATGGCGGCGCCGGTCGGCTGGCCGCGCTTGAATCCGCGGTTCGGCAGATCGTCGTCGTCCCACAGCTGCTCGGTGAGCAGGCCGCCCGCGTTGGCGAAGCGCTCGAGCGCCGTGATGAAGGGCAGGGCGTCGCGGCCGGCGGCGATTTCGAAGTGGCCGCGTTCCCCGGTCAGTATCGGCCAGGATCGGCCGACGCCGCTCCCGTCGAACGCGCCTCCGTCGGCCTTCTGGCCGTAGCCATCGTGGTTGTAGCGACGCCAGCTGGGCCCCTGGGGCAGCTCGCGGCGCAGAATCCGATCCAGGACCGCCACCGAGTCGCCCACCAGCGGGTCGTCCGCGGCGCGCAGGCCCAGCCGTACCAGCTGCAAAAAATCCCCGCCGACGATATGTCGGGCCGGATGGACGCCGCCGCCATTGGCGAGCGCGAGCATCGTCGTATTCGGGTCGGCGTGCGGGTCGGGGTTTTCCGGGTCGGTGGGATTGATCCGGACGTAGTGGCGACTCAGTCCGTCCACCAAGTCGCCGGCGGTTGTCACCGTCCATTCCTCCACGTGCGCGGACAACCAGTCGGCATAGGCTAGGATGAATTCGGCGGTGGCGGCGCGGGCATTCTGGCGGGCGAAATCGGCGGCGCAGACCAGGCTGGCGATCACGGTGGCCAGGGTGGACGGCGAGTAGCCCGAATTTTCCTCCCAGCGTTCCTGGGTGGTCACCGGTCCGCGGAGGATCAGGTAGGCCGCGGCCCGGAATATCATCACGGCCGGGTCGAATTGGCCGGAATGGACGCCGGCGCGTTGGAGACGCCAGGCCAGGAGGATTGGCGCGGCGATTTCGTCCAGTTGGAGCCCGGGCCAATACGCCTGGCCATTGATCCAGCTGTTCTGGGGGAAGCTTCCGTCGGGTTCCTGCATGGCGGCCAGCCAGATCAAAGCCCGCAGCGGCGTATTCGTCTGGCCGGATGCCAGCAGTGCGGTCGCGCTTTGCACGAGGTCGCGGGTCCAGACCAGATGGTAGCCGCCGAGGTCGTCGTCGTTCTTGGTTTCACCCCAGGGGATGCTCATCGAAGCGACCAAGGCCCCTTCAAACGACTTGTCCTCGTGGGCGAGGAGAATGCAGCGGCTCAGCCGGTATAGGTGCCCGTCGTCGGTCGTGTGTTCATTGAAATCGAAACGGGGGTTGACCACGGTGCGCTGCCACTGGCGGACAAATCCCGCCCGATGCTGGGCGAAGGGTTCCGCCATGGCCTGGAGCAGCTTGGTCGTGGTGCTCGGGCCGGTGCTCCCGAGGGCGATCGCCACGGTAAAGTCGTCCCGGCCCTGTCGGTCGATTTCGCCGGTCAAGGCGATGTTGCCGTTTTCAGCCGCGCGAAATTCCCAGTCCATGCGAAAGTGATTCATCACATCCTGCCAACCGTCGCTCGCCCCCACAAAGCCCACCGAGCGCCGGGCGAACCCGAGGCTGCAGCCCATGATCAGATGGACATCGCCCCGCACGGCGTGCAAAAAGCGATGCCCGCCGACATCGCGGCACCAGCCCGAATTGCCGGCGCCGTGCCCGCCGAGGTGAGGGGCGAGCAGCGCGTACACGCGCAGTCGCTCGCGCAGGGCGGCGTCGGGCACATCGAGCTGGGTGTGCACGAGCAGCACCGAGCGGTGCGGATCGGCCAGGACGTGCTTGACGATCCGGTAGCGGCCGGCCGGATCGGAATTGACGAGCCGGTAAAAGAGGCAATCGCGCTCCGGGTATTCGATCTGATGGTGCAGGTCGCGCTTTTCCTCGTGGCAGAAGGTGGCTCCGTCGGTGATCAGAAACTGAAAATCGCGGGTATTGGGTTGGTCGACGTGCGGATAATAGATCTCGTTGATAATGCCGTGGCTAAGCGTGAACCACAGGTGGCAACTCGTGTGGTAGGCGGTGCCCAATCCCTCTTTGGCGCTGGAGGTCCAGCGCGGCTCGATGCCCGGGGCGCCAAAGGCGGTCGGGGATTCGGTGGGATTCATGTAGGGATTCGGCGGGACGGCGAAACCGCGCCGTGACCATCCCCATAAACGTCGATTTGGCAAGGGGACCGGCCGGTGACGGCCCCGGCGTCGGTCAAAGAGCACCCGGCCGGTTCACGCCGCAAAAGGACCTGTAACTTTTCCGGGTGCCCGAGGGTATAATGGACACCGGATTCCATGAAATGCCTCATCGTCCTGCTCCTTTGGGCCATCCTGCTGGTGCTCTGCTGGCCCGTGGCGCTGCTGATGTTGGTCGCCTGGCCGGTGCTTTGGGTGCTCGCCATCCCGTTCCGGATCGTCGGTGCCCTCATGGCAGGGCTACTGGCCCTGATCCGAACGATCTTTTTTCTGCCCGCTCGATTCATCCGGTAACCTCCCTGTACCCATGTTGACCGCGATTAAACACGCTTTCCGCCGGCTGGCCTCCACGCCCGGATTCACCGCTACGGCGATCGCCACGCTTGCGATCTGCCTCGGCGCAAATTTGGCGATCTATGCCGTGGTCGACGCCGTCTTGGTTCGCTCCCTGCCGTATCCCGTCTGCGGGCGGTTGGTGACCGTATACAACAGCTATCCGGGGGCTGGCGTCGACCGCGCCGGGGCCTCGCTGTCCAACTACTTTGACCGGCGCCATGCGCTCAAGGCGTTTTCGTCGGTCTCGATCGAACAGGACGGGAGCGTGGTGGTGGGCGGCACGGCCGATCCGCAGCGGGTGGCCGATGCGCGGATTTCGCCCGAATTTTTTGCGACGCTCGGCGTGCCCCTGGCGATGGGCCGGACGTTCACCGACGCGCAGTTTCCCTATGGGGCCGATGAAGTGGCGGTGTTGACCGACGGCTATTGGCGGAGCGCCTTCAACGCCGATCCCCAGGTCATCGGCCGCACGTTTTTGAACGACGGAATCAAGATCACGGTCGTCGGCGTCCTGCCGGCGCATTTTACGTTCTTTTCGAGTCACGCGGAATTCTTTCGGCCGCTTTCGCACGATGTGGCGGACCGCGGTCCGAAGAACCGTCACAACAACAGTTGCCAGATGATCGCGCGGTTGGCGCCGGGCGTGACGGTGGCCGCCGCGCAGGCCGAGATGAATGCCTTCAATGAGCAGCAGATCAAGGACGACCCCTTTGCCCAACTCATCAAAGGGGCCGGCTACCACACGATCGTCAGTTCCCTGCACGACGACTACGTGCGCCAGGTGCGGCCGATGCTCGTTCTGCTGCAGGCCGGCGTGGTCTCCCTACTGCTGATCGGCGGCGTCAATCTGGTCAATTTGCTCCTGGTCCGCGCCAATGGCCGCACCAAGGAAATGGCGGTGCGCCAGGCGCTCGGCGCCCGTCGGCGCCACGTCGCCCGCGACGTTCTCGTGGAGACTTCGCTGCTGGCCGTCGCCGGAAGCTTGGGCGGCGTCCTGTTGGGCGCGTTCGGCGTCGCCCTCTTGCGGCGGCTGGGCACGGATCAGATTCCCTTGGGAGCAACGATCGCCTTCGATGGACGGATCGCGGTCGCGGCGGTCGCCATCATGGTGGTGGTGAGCGTCTTGTTGGCGGTGCCGATCGTCGTCTTCCACCTGCACTCGCGCTTGGCGCTGGGATTGCAGTCCGATACGCGGGGAGGCACGGCTGGTCGCGGGGCGCAGCGACTGCGCCATATCTTCATCGTCGGGCAGGTGGCAATTGCGTTCGTCCTGCTTTCGGGCGCCGGGCTGCTCGGCGTCAGCCTGCGGCGGGTGCTGGCCAGTCCCACGGGCTTTTCGTCCGACCACATCCTGACCGGAGCGATCGCCCTGCCGTGGAAGAGCTATAAGGACGACGCGTCCCGCCGCGCATTTGTGCGCCGGCTGCTCCCGGCCATCCGGGCATTGCCCGGCGTGAGCGAGGTCGCGATCACCACCGGGCTGCCCTTTACCGGCGGAGTCAATGACAGCGTCGTCACGGTTGAGGGAATCAAGCCCAAGCCGGGCGAAGGCGTGCGGGCCCATTATATTTCGGTGGTTTCGTCGGACTATTGGACTTTGATGGGCATCCCCCTGCGGCGCGGCCGTCTCCTAAACGACGCGGACGATCGCCCCGACACCCGCGTTTGCGTCGTCGACCAGGCCTTCGCCGACCGCTACTGGCCGGGCGAGGATCCGCTGGGCCGCCGAGTCGCCTTCGACGTCGTGGTCAACAAGGACAACGCCAACACGGTGGTCGGGGTGGTGGGCAACGTGAAGCAGAACGACTTGACCGACGATTCGGCTCACGGCGCCGTCTACCGGCCCTATTCGGCCTTCAACGCCAACTATTTCCTGGTGGCCGTGCGCACGCCATTGCCCCCGACCGCCTTGGCGACGACAATCCAGAAGGCCGTCCGCCAGTTGGACCCCGAAATGCCGGTCGACGATCTGCGGCCGATGCAGGGACGCATCGACGACAGCCTGGTGGTGCGCCGTTCGCCCGCGATTCTCGCCGGAATCTTCGCGGCGGTCGCGCTCCTCTTGGCGGCGATCGGCACCTATGGGGTGTTGAGCTATGCCGTGGCCCAGCGCCGGCGCGAAATCGGCCTGCGCATGGCCTTGGGCGCCCAAATTGGGCAGATCCGCAACCAGTTCCTCGGGGTTGGGCTGCGCCTGCTGGCGGCCGGCACCGTCATCGGCGTCGGCTTGGCCTGGCTCGCGGGTTGGGCGATGCGGACCGTCTTGTACGGGGTTCCGGCGGTGTACGTCCCCACGCTCGCCATCACGGTTCTCGTGATGAGCGCAGTCACGCTGCTGGCCTGTGTCCTCCCGGCGCGCCGCGCAACCCGGGTCGATCCGGCGATTGCGCTGCGCGAGGAGTACTAGATCAGTCGGTTTGCGGATGAATCCGGTCCGGCCATCCGCAAAGGCGACCGGTGGCCGCCCGGGTTAGGGCCGGCCGCCGTAGGTCGCGTAGTCGTCCAGGTCCAACCAGTCGAACCAGGTCGCGATGTCCGTGCGCAAGGGTGCATTCTTGCGGTGGACGTCGTTGAAGAATGCCCGGGTATCGGGGTCGCTGGGCGTCAACTGTTCGAACCACGCCGACCAGCCGGCGATTTCCGAGGGTTCGCGCTGGGTGTGGGCCGTCACATAAGCCAGCAATTCCCCGTCGGTTTTGCCCGACTTGATTTCGGCGAGGAAGACTTCGTGGTCGATGCCGGTGAAGGCGAAGAATCGCTGGTCGAGGGGGCAGTTATAGTGAAACTCGCCCGCCTTGCCGGCGAGAACGGCGCGGGCCTTGTCGATGAGGCGCGGCAGATGGACGTAGCCGCCGAGGCGGCTGCGCGGGCTGCGCGGTGGATGGCGCGTGAGGTCGGGTGCGCTGAGGTTTACGGCGCCCGTGGCGGGGGCGGCGGGAGCGGTATAGGCGGTTTTGAGGGATTCGGACATAGGTCGCCAGGGAAGTCCGAACCGGCGTTTATGCAACTGGGCGTAGCGCTCGCACCGATGCGTCTTGAATTGAACCGACCTCGCCGAGGCAAGCTCCGCAAGACCCGGATGACCGCCGAACCGGACCGAATGATTACCGCAAACTAATGCTGCCCAAATCCGCCCATCATCGCCCCCATGTCGAACTTCTGCCAGCCGGCGGGCGGATCGAAGAGGGCGGCGTCGAGGGGCTGCTTGGCGACGGCGGTGACCTCGAGCTTGAAAGTTTCGGCGCCGGTTGAGACGACGCGCATCGGGAAGAAATTCTTGCCGTGGAGCACCTGTTCCCAGGCCGACGGCGCTCCGGGCCGTCCGCCGCCCGGCCCGGTCATGCCCGAGCCAAAACCCATGAATGTGCCAAGCTGGTCGGTGAGCCAGAGTTCGGTGGAGCCGCCTGGGTAAGTGACCACGTACTTGGTGCACACGTAGCCGAGGATGGTCTCGGTCACCCCGGTCTGCTGCAAGGAAGTGTCGGAATGGTCCGGGCCGGACCCGGTGGGCGGAGCCGCCATGGCGCCGGGCAGGGGCCGCACCATATACATGGACCGCTGGGGAATCAGGATCATCATCTGGCCCTGATCGCGGTCGATGATCATGGCGCCGGTTGCGCCCATATCCACCCGCACGCGCCCGCCCTTGACGCTGTAGGACAGCTCCATCGGTCCGCTGCGCGCGGTCACTTTCATGGTCACTTTGCCTTCGAACGTCTGGGCCGGGAGCGCAGGGGTGGCCGCCAAGGCGGCGAGGGTAAGCAGCGGGGTAAGCAGTTTCATGCGGTCGGTTTTGGTAAAAATGCCGGACTGGTGCAACCGCGTTTCACTCCGGAAAGGCTGGCCACGGAACCTCAAGCCCTTTAGGTCCCCAGGCGCATGCCACGCACGTCCCGGCGCACGGCGGTATTCACCGAATCGGTCATTCGCGAGATGACCCGGGTGGC
>CAZWMF010000062.1:0-11932 GCA_964634535.1 uncultured Opitutaceae bacterium
GCTCGGAGTCGCCCAGGATCACGCGGGCCTGCCGTTCGCGCTCCGCCTGGGCCTCCATCGACATCGCGTCCTCCAGGGCCGATGGAATCAAGACGTCCTTCACTTCCACGGAAATCACGTTGATGCCCCACGGTTCGGTGCGCTCGTCGATGATCTTCTGCAATAGGGCGCTGATCTTGTCGCGGCCTTCGAGCATCTCCGCCAACACCGTCTTGCCGATCACGTCGCGCAGGGCGGTTTGCGAGGCCCAGCTGATCGCGCTGCGATAGTCGGCGACATCCAGGGCCGCCTTCTTCGGGTCGATGATCTTCCAGAACAGCACCGCGTCCACGTCCACCGGCACCGTATCCTTGGTCAGCGTCTTTTCCGCCTTAAAGCCCGTGGTGATAACCCGGGTGTCGATCCAGTAGGGAATCGCGTCGACCACCGGGATGATGAAGAACAGGCCCGGCCCCTTGAGCGCGTGAAAGTGGCCGAGCCGCAGGATCACCGCCCTGTCCCATTGATTGGCCACTTGAATCGCGGACGAGATCAGTAGGGCGAGGACGAACGCGACCGCCATCACCTCAACCGCCTGGCGATTCAAGCCGACGGCATGGCGGGAAAAGGCAAGGGCAAGACCCGCCGCTAATATCACGACGGAAATCAAGGTGGAGAATGCGCGGTTTGGTTTCATGATGGGTTATTCTCAGGGTTGGATTTGGTCGTGGATGGCGTGGGCGGACCCACGCTCGGTTTGGAGACCCGCCAGTATGCGCCGGGGGGCGGTCTCGACGTATGGGGTCTTACCCATCCCGGGATGGGAACGTACGCCTCAAGCCGGGAATGCCCCGGCATCCAACGCTGGGCCGCGGCGATGCGCGCCCGGCGGCGCAACCTTCCGGCGAGCTCTTGAGCTTGTTTCGGCAACCACGCGGCTCCGACTGAACTCTCTTGCATCCCGCATAAACTCCCGCGGATCGAGCGACGCCCGAGGTGTCGGTAACGCTTACAAAATCTAACCAGGACCTATCTAAATTATGATCAGAAGGTTAAACGATAACCAACCGCGCGGGGCCCGTCGCGATGTCCGGATTGTTATCAAAGAGCCGGCGCCCGAAGTATTGTTGCGAAATGCCCTCAGTTTTTTCCTTACCTAGTTTATTCCCTATCCATTCCTTACGTCCAAGGGAATCCGCGGCAGCAATTTGGGCACGCGGGTTGCTGCGCGCACGTCGACGGCGACCGCCATTACCACCCAAGTCGGGCGCCGTCATTTTGTTCCACATATTCGATGAAAACGCACACACCGTCCGTCCTATTCACCCTCGCCCTCGCGGCTGCCGCGCCGTGGGCCGCCGCCAATAACATCGCCCTGAACGCTCCCGTGTCGGTCGTCTCGGGCGGTTCGAGCATTTTTAATCCATCGACGCCCCTGAGCGTCGTGACGGATGGCGTCTTCACGCCGGAAGCCACGAGCTATGGATCGTCCACCGCGCACAATGAAGCGATCGAGTGGGGCGGCGCCACGAGCGGCAGCATATCCAATAGCGGCGTGACCGCCACCGGCCTGGTGCTCGAGATCGACCTCGGAGCGAATTTCACGATCGATGGAGCAATGGTTCAGGCCGACGACAACGACAGCTATTTGCTGCAATACTTCGACGAGACGAACAGCACCTGGCAGCCGCTCTATAACGTGCCGGCGGTCAGCGTCGGCTATGGCTTGAGGACCCGTCCCAACGGGGATCAAACGACGTTCGAACCCGTCGGGCCGGTTGTGACCGACGCCGTGCGCTTCAGCGCCGTGTCCGGCGACGGCGGCTATGCCGTCTCGGAAATCGAGTTGGACGGAGCCGCGGTGACCTCCTCGGCCCCCGATACCGCGGCGACCGCCGTGCTCCTGCTGGGCGGCCTCGGCGCCTTGGCGCTCGCGAAGCGATTCGCCGTTTTGAATCCGGCGGGCTGATCAGCGAACCGCGCCCGCCGCGCGCTCGAACGAGCGCAGGCGGGATGCGTGGTCGAAGATCGCCGCCGTGAGCATGAGTTCGTCGACCTCCGTGCGGCGAATGAATGCGGCAATGCCGCGCTTTACGGTCTCGGCCGAGCCAACGATCGCTTCGCGGAACGCGTGGGCGAGCCCGGCGAGTTCCAGCGCGGTTCCGCGACCGTCCAAACTATCGACCGGCGGCGGCAACGCAGCGGGCGCTCCCCGCCGCAGCGCGATAAAACTCTGCTGCAACGAAGTGAACAGCCGGGCTGCGGCCTCATCGGTCTCGGCCGCGTAAACGGCGACCACCGCCATGGCATACGGGTGCGACAGCGCGCCGACCGGACGGAATTCACGACGATAGAGCACGAGGGCTTCGGCGAGGTGATCCGGGGCGAAGTGCGAGGCGAACGCAAAGGGCAGACCCATGGCCGCGGCCATCCGTGCGCTGAACAGACTCGATCCCAACAGCCAGATCGGCACACCCAGGCCGACCCCGGGCACGGCCTGGACCGCCGGGCGAGGCCGAGGCGCCTCGAAATACCGCTGCAATTCGACGACGTCTTCCACGTAACCGGCGGTCGCGTCACCTTGGCGGATGCGCAGAGCCTGAGTGGTGAGCGGATCGGTGCCCGGCGCCCGCCCCAAGCCCAGGTCGATGCGGCCCGGGTAGAGCGACTCGAGCGTTCCAAACTGCTCGGCGATCACCAACGGCGCATGGTTCGGCAACATCACTCCGCCCGCCCCCACGCGGATCGTCTTCGTGCCCGCCGCGACGTACCCGATGGCGACGGCGGTCGCCGCGCTCGCCACGCCCGGCATGTTGTGGTGCTCGGCCAGCCAAAAGCGGCGATAACCCCAGTCCTCCGCGTGCCGCGCCAGGTCGAGCGAATTCTGCAGGGCCTGCCGGGCGGTGCCCCCTTGCACGATCGGCGATAGGTCCAAAATGGACAGAGGAATCATAGGATAAGTTACTGTTCCCGCTTTGATTTACAAATGCCGTCTGCCCGAGCGACTCGCGCTCGGCCCGCGGACGGCTTCTTGCGCGCTGCAAAAAAACTGGGTTAGGAATCTTCAACGGATTCGCCGGCTTCCAGGTCAGGGCGTTGGGTGCGATCAGAAAATATCCGTCGATCACCTCGGCGGGAATCGCCTCGATCCTATCCCCCGCCAATCCGTTGCCGATCCGCGTCCGCCGTCGGCCGAATCCCGCGCTATTCCGCCTTGCCGTCGTGGGTTTGCGCACGCCGTCCCGGGTATTTTTACCGCCCGCCGACGAACGATATGCCTCCGGAAGGGTCTAGAAGGGTAATACCCCATTCCCGAGAGGCGCCCCCTGCGGCTACCGTCTCCGCCCAGGTAACGTTCATAACTCCATGCACCCGAAATCCGCACTCATGCGCTTTGCGCCCCTCCTGGTCACCGTCGCCCTACTGGCCGGCATCCCGCCCGTTTCGGCCAAAGCCGCAACGTTTCCTCCACTCAACAATCCGGCCAGCCCGGCGCATGTCCCGGGCAAGCTCGTCTGGGCCGACCTGTTCACGGTCGATCCCGATGGGGCCACCAAATTCTACACCGGGCTGCTCGGCTGGACGGCCACGGCCCTCGAGCGAAAGGGCCGAGGTTACCGGGTGTTCACGAACGATGGCCGACCGGTGGCCGGACTGGTCGTGCGCGCGGTCACGGGTGGAAATCACCCCTCGCGCTGGATCGGCTATTATGCCGTCAACGACGTCGACGCCGCCCTGGCGCAAGTGACCGGCTTCGGCGGGACCATCCGCGCTCCCTCCCGCAATTTTCCTGACCGCGGACGCCAAGCGATCGTTTCGGACAAGGACACCGTCCCGATTGGGCTCCTTCAATCGAGTTCCGGCGACTCGCCCGACGGCGAACCGCGGCCCGGCGATTGGAACTGGTTTGAGCTCTACGTCCGGAACCCGAAAGCCACGGCCGACTTTTATCGCGACGCCCTCGGCTTTGATGTTGCGCCTGAAACTAAGCCCGACCGGAAGAGCGACTATATCCTCTCCACCGCCGGACAGGCACGCGGCGGCGTCGCGCCGCTACCGCAGGGTGACGACGTCAGGCCCAGTTGGCTGGGCGTCATCCGCGTTGCCGACCTCGACCAAACGCTGGCCAAGGTCCCGGGCTTGGGCGGCGAGGTTCTCGTCGCCCCGCATTCCGCCGAATATGGAAGCCGCTTTGCCATCATCCTCGATTCCACCGGCGGCACCGTCGGCCTGGTGCAGTATCTCGACAACGCAAACCCCGCCAACGCACAATGAAACCCATCAAAAAATTTCTGCTCGGCGGTCTTCTCTCGGTCGGCGTGCAGCTCGCCTGGACCGGATGTATCGGTCCCGGCGGCGGCGGGGGAGCCTACGACGAACAGGGCGTCTGGATCGAAGACGGAGGCTGGTTGGATGGCGGCGGACGGGGCTGGTACGGAGGCCGGGGCGGCGACGCCTATGTGCACCCGGGTGGCGGCAGGCCAGAACCTCGCCGAGACGCTCATGCGAGCGGGGGCGGCGAGCACGCGGCCGCCGGTGGAGGCGGCCATGCGAGCGGGGGCGACCACTCGGGGGGTGGCGACCACGCCGGTGGTGGCGGCGATCGCAAATAGCGATTCCCGCTGATATGGCATCGCGTCGAAATTGACGTCGCTTCGATCCGGCTGCGTCGGAGGCTTTCGCCGTCCCACCAACAATGTCCAGGTCCGGCTAGGGAATGTTGGCAAACCGAGCGTCGAACCGGCAATCAGGCGAAGGCGCCATCGGTTTCGAGGAATTGAGCCTTAGAAAGCGCCTCGACCCGCCGCTCGCGAATGCCGCATGGCTCCTAAGCTCGCTTCGATCCGCGGCCGGGAAACGTGAGCTCGGCAACTCCGCTCTTGTCGATCGCCCCATAACCGAGCGCGACGAGACGGTCGAACTGCCGCTTGGTGGCGGCCGCGAGCGGCAGGTCGAGACCCTGGTCGAGGCCGAGAGCCATCGCGATCCCGCTGTCCTTGGCCGCATGCGCCGCCGAGAAGAAGCACGTGTGTTCTCGATTGATCATGTCCTCGCCGTCCGTCGCAGCCACGCGGGATGCGGCGCCGGTCTGCGAGAATACCTCCAGGAGAACACGCGGGTCGAGTCCCAGCGCGACGCCGAGCCCCAGGCCCTCGGCGAGACCGGCGGTATTGATGTTCATCACCATGTTGACGAGCGCCTTCACTTGGGCCGCCGTACCGGCGGGCCCGATATAACGCAGGAGTTTACCCTGGTCGCTCAACTCGGAGAGAATGGGCCGCAGACGCTCGAAAACCGCCGGCTTCCCGCCGCACATCAGGTAAAGAGTTCCGTTCAGTGCCTGGGGAATGCTGGATGCCATGCAGGCTTCGAGGGAGGACGCGCCCGCCGCTTCGGCCGCCGCCTCGATTTCGACATGCACGGACGGACTGATCGTGGCGCAGTTGATAAAGCTCTTGCCGGCGGCGCCGACCAGGAGTCCGCCTCCTTTATCGAAGAACACCGCGCGCTGCGCTGAGTCGTCCGTTACCACCGTAATGATCACATCTGAGGCTGCGGTCACACCGCCGGGCTCGGCACACCAGGTGGCGCCGAGTTCGGCCGCCAGCGACCGGGCCCCCTCAGGGTTTCGATCATGGACCGCGCCGATCGGATAGCCGCGGGCTTTCAGGCAGCGGGCCATGTTCGCTCCCATGCGACCGACTCCGACAAATCCAATCGTGGTTCTCATTGGGGGGATAAAATCCGACGTTTTCCGGCGATCATCAAGGTCAACCCATGCGATGGACCTTGCAAACGTCGATCGCTCCTCCGCCATGGTGGGACCCCAGCAGCCAGGAACGGCCGCCTCCGTCCGCGGCCGACGGCCAGCGCGGCCCGATCGCCCCATTGCCCCTGGACGATTTCCGGGGTGGGGTGGCTACGACGCACCGAGTGCGCGTGGCGTCTCAACTGATTCCCGTTCGGCGCCCTGGGCGGGATTCAGGATCAACGTCGCATCGGTCCCGCGGAAAAACTCGTAGTCGACCTTCGCGACGCGGCTGGCGACGCCGAGCCGGGCGAGTTCGCGGCGGAGCTGCGCGAGCTCGGGATAAACCCTCCCGCCGAGCCCGCAAATCGGATGAATGCGGACTTCCCCCGCACTCACGCGCGCGAGTTCCCGACAAGCCGCCAGGTGCCAGGCGAAGTCGAAACGCTGGGCATAGACAAAGAGCAGGTGGGCGCAGAGCACCAGATCGAAGGAGGCATCCCCAAATGGCAGGCGGGGAAGGCGACCTCCGACGTATCGACCCTGGGCGAATCCACCCAAGTAGTCGGCGAGGAAGCGGTCGGCGGCAGCGCGTCGCTCGGTCTCGGCCGCGTCCACCGATGGGAAATGCCGGAACCGGAGCAACTCCGGCTTGCGACGCATTTCCGCAAACATGTGACCGTAGTCGATTTGGACGTGGGCCGCCAGCGCGTCTGCGGCCAGGCCGTAGAGCGGATCCACCGCCACCACGTCGAGGCCGCGATCCCGGGCTTCGGCCGCGAATGAAGACGGACCGGCGGCAACGTCGAGCACCCGACGTCCCGCGAGGACCGCGGGTGTAAGGGCAAAGAAGCTCAGGTATTCGGACCAGGCGCGTCCAAAGAAGGAAATGCTGGTCAAATGCAGTTCTGAAGGTGAGAGGGATGCAGGCATGGCGGAATAGAAACGGTTGGAAAAACAAAAAACCCGACTCGATTGAGTCGGGCGGGCGGTAGGACGTCAGCGGAGCTGACCGACGCGAGTCATCGCGTCACCATCGCCAACCCGTATCGTCCCGCCAACGCCGCACGGAGACCGCGCGGGGCGCGGTCGGAACGGAATGGTGATGACGGGAAGTCTGCATCGAAGGAAACGGGGATGGGCGCAATGGCCGATGTCGGCAAGCAAAAATGGATTGCGATGGGAGGTCGCGATTGACTCGTCGAACCCACGCAGAGTGGCCAAACGAATGTTTACGCCATCACTGATCGCGCTCTGGATTGCGAACGTCGAGGTCGATCCGATTGCCGCGATCGTCGCACACGATTGGCGTCTGTTGGGCTCGTCTGGAGGCGGTCCGCCAGAGGGAAACCGAATACGACAAGGCGGCCGAAGCGGGCAGCAGCAACCCGGCGGTTTGAAAGGTGGCGTCGGGCAGTCCGAACATCGCGCTCGCGATGCCCACGACAATCAACAGATAGATAGAAAGGCTCATGCAGCCCCAAATCCAACGCGGACAGCCCCCGAGCGCGGCCTGACAGAACCGCTGCCATACGCCCTCGGTGGCGATCTGCTGTCGGATGCAGAGAAAGAGCCATACCAGCGGTAGGCAGAGGAAAACTCCCGCGGCGGCGGCCGTTTGCAGCGTCCAGGTCGGCACGGCGTGCCGGTAGGAGACGACATGGAGAAAGACTGTGCCGGCAAAGAGCGCCGCAGACATGACTAGGTACGCGAAGCGCTTCATATTCGCCCGGCCGTGGGATGGCGCCCTTGATTCCGCCCGAATTCAAACCAAACCTTTAGCTGCGAAACCACGGCTGCCGATCGTGGGCGCCCGGCCCGAGCCGGTCAAGGCGCGGGCTCGTCGGCCCTTGCGTCCGGTTTCCCGCGGCCCGAAGTCGCCCGGTATTTTGAGGATGAATCGTCGTCGGCGGGGCGATTGTCCCCGGGCGGTGGCGGCCTTTTTTCGCGTAGGCATACGATTTCTTGTCACCGGGTGGGCCGTTATTGCCACTAGGGGGTAACATGGATACGAACCTTGGATTGGTGACCCCTCACGACGCGGTTTTGGTGGAAAGGGCCCGCCAGGGCGATCGCGACGCATTTGCCGAGATCGTTCGACGCTACCAGGGCCTTGTTTGTTCCCTGGCCTATTGTTCGGTGGGGCACGTTCGCTGGAGCGAAGACATTGCGCAGGAGACATTTGTGGCGGCCTGGCAGGGGCTCGACCAATTGCGCGAACCCGGCAAGCTACGCGGGTGGTTGTGCGGGATCGCGCGCCGCACCAGCCTCAATGCGCGCCGCGCCGAGGCGCGCGAACCGTCCGCTCGCGGCGAGGCCTTGGTTCCTGGCACCGAGGCGCCCAGCGAGGAAGCCGGCCCGGCCGAACGGGCCATCCACCGGGAGGAAGCGGATCTGGTTTGGCGCGCGCTCGCGGGCGTGCCCGAGATATTTCGCGAACCGCTGGTGCTCTATTACCGGGAACACCATTCGGTGGAGCGCGTTGCTCAGGCGTTGGAACTATCCGAGGACGCGGTCAAACAACGCTTGGCGCGCGGCCGGGAACATCTCAAGGCCGAGGTGGCCTCGCTGGTCGACGGCGCCCTGCGGGATTCAGGCCCCGGCCGGGCGTTCGCCGAAGGCGTCATGGCGGCGCTACCGGTGACCACAGTCTCGGCCAAAGTGGCGATCGGGGCGGCCGTTGCCGGCAAGTCCGGCACGGCCATTGCGGGGGCCGGCGCCGCGGTCGGTGGAGCCCTGCTGGGACTGCTCGGCGGCTATTTCGGATTTCGCCTGGGGCTCGACCGCGCACAAAGCGAGGCGGAGCGGCGGATCATCCGGGGAATGGCTCGGGTGGTCCTCGGCAGCGCGACGGCCGTCGTCGTCATGGCCTTGGCGGCCGTGTTCGCGGCGCGAACCTGGGGACACGCGCTGTGGATCACCGTGGGCTTGACGGCGGTGGTCGTGCCGCTCCATGGCGTGGTGGTGTCGGTCGCAATCGTGCGCGGCAACCGGAAGATTGCCCGATTGCGACCGGGCGACGCCGCGATCGAGGGGACGGGCGGATTCGAATACCGCAGCCGGTGGGAGCTCGGCGGCTTGCCGCTGGTCCATGTGAAATTCGGCGAAACCCGGCGGCGGGGCTTCTTCCCGGTGAAGGCATGGATCGCGGCCGGTTCGGTTGCCTGGGGCGGCATCTTCGCCCTGGGAGGTATCGCCGTGGCGCCGATCGCCGTCGGTGGAATGACACTCGGGTTGGTTTCGGTCGGCGGGTGCGTAGTCGGAGCGGTGGCGATCGGTGGCCTGGGCATCGGTGGGCTGGTTCTGGCCGGCACCGCGGTGGGCTGGGTCGCGATTGCGGGAACCGCGTTCGGTTGGAAGGCGGCGCTCGGTGGGATGGCCTGCGCCCATGAATTTGCCCAAGGCGGTTTGGCGCACGCGGCCCATGCCAACGACGTAGCCGCTCAAGCGTACTTTGCCCAATCCCGCTCAGTCTCAACGGCGCTTCGCGCAGCGGTCTGGCTGCCGTGGCTCAGCGTACTGGGGATTTGGCCGATTCTGCTTTGGTATCGGGAATCCCGAAACCGACTCGCCCGCCGCCGGCACGATGGTCCCGGTGGCCTCCTGAGCCTGGCGCTACTGGCCGGCGGTTGCTTGATTCTGACAAACCGCGGGTTGGCGCAGGGGGCGAGCTTATCGCCGGGCGATTGGCCGACGGCGGATCGGGAGCAGGTGGAACGCCTCGAAAGCCTCACCGTATCGCCGCCCACGGCCCAGACAGTCGAGAGCTCCGGTGGTGTCGTTTCGGCGACGGTGTCACCGATCTCGGTCTTTGCCGGGGTGCAGGCGCTGCGTCAGGGTGGAAATGCCGCGGACGCCGCGGCGACCGTCGCCCTAACGCAGATCACGACCCAGCTCGGATCGGTGGTTTCGTACGCGGGCATCTTCACGATGCTCTACTACGACGCCCATTCCGGAAAAGTGTATTCGATGGACGCGGGATACAACTCATACCTCGGCGAAACCGACCCGTTGACGATTCCGGTCTCCGACCTGGGAATCCTCAACTACGGGCGGAAGCCGACCCAAGGCGGGGCCAAAGGGCGCGAAACCCTGGTACCCGGATTCATGGCCGGGGTGGAAGCGTTGCATCAGCGTTTCGGCCGCCTGCCGTTCCGCGATCTCTTTGCTCCCGCGATCTGGTACGACGAGCACGGCGTCCGCATTTCGCCGGTCCTGGGCTGGTATTTTGGCTTTCGCGCGAAGGCGCTCGCGCGCACGCCGGAGGGCAGAAGATTCCTGAGGCAGGGCGGAGGTGATTTTCCGCAGGTGGGGGCGCTCTTCGTTCAGACCGATTTGGCCAAGACGCTCCGGGAGGTCGCGGCGGGCGGCGTTCCGGCCATGTACACCGGCCGGTGGGCGCGCGACTTTGTCGCGATCGTCGGTCGCGAGGGCGGGAAAGCCACGCTCGAAGACCTGCGCCGATACCGGCCGATTTGGAGCGAGCCGCGCGCCGAGGTTTTTTTCGGCCACACCGTATATGCCAACGGCGGTCCCCATTATGGCGCTCGTTACCTTTTTAACGGACTCCGGCGCGCGCAGGCGCTGCACCTGGAAGGAAAGGGGCCCTATTGGACGGACGCCGGCGCCTTCGCGGATCTCGCCGGGATTGTCGCCACGGAGGGGCTCGATGACGCGCCGCACCATTCCAACGCGATCGTCGTCGTCGACCGCGACGGGAACATCGCCGCCGTCACCCACACGATCAATTCCGTTATCTGGGGCGACACCGGCATCGTCGTGGACGGGATACCCATCCCCGATTCCGCCGGCTTTCAGCAGAAGCCGCTCGCCATGCTCCAACCCGGTGAACGCGTCCCGCACAAGATCATCGACGCGATCGCCTTCGACGGCCGCCAGCCCGTTCTCGCGACGGCCAGCATCGGTTCGTCCTTGATTCCCGAGAGCATCCGAACGCTGCTCGCCGTCCTCGGCCAGCACCAGAGTCTCGCGACGGTCATGGCGGCTCCGCCCTTCCTTTCCCCGGAGGGTCTGGGCGTCCCGGCGTCCGCAACGGCCGCGATTCCGGTGCAGATTCCTCAAGGAGCCTATCGGCCGGAATTCCTCGCCGAACTCAAGGCGCGCTCGCTCGCGGTCGTCGAGGTGCCCGCGCCAACCGCCGACGGCGTCCGGGGAACGCTCGCCGCCGTGGCGATCAATCCCGCAACGCACCGGCGCAGCGCCGCCGACCAGCCGGGCGTGATGGTCTTCAATCGCGCCGAGTGAACGCGGGACTCCGCGCCCTCGGCGAGCCCGGCGGTCCGCTCAGACCTTGACCAGTCCTGCGCGACCGGCACGCTGCCGGCATGCGCATGCGGTCTGCATCTTTGCCCGCCGCCAGCCCCGACTATGCGGCCTTGGCCGCGTTCCGCTACGCCCTGCGCCGCTTCCTCAGTTTCAGCGCCGCGGCGGCGCGGGAAGCGGGAATATCGGCGTCCCAGCATCAAGCCCTCCTCGCGATCAAGGGTTTTCCGGGTAAGGAGGTGATCTCCGTGGGCGAATTGGCCGAACGCCTGGATCTGCGCCACCATAGTGCGGTTGGAATGGTGGACCGATTGGTCCGCCGGCGGCTGGTCCGCCGCGACCGCGATTCCGCGGATCGTCGGCGGGTCCGCGTGAGCCTCACCCACCGCGGCGAAGCGCTGCTCCAGGGTCTTTCCGCCGCCCACCGGGACGAATTGCGCCGACTGGGACCGGAATTGCGGCGTTTGCTCCTCGAATCGGCTAAATAGCCCGCGGTCGGTCCGCCGACCGCGTATGAACCGGTCGGACCGGCGACCGAATCTGGACGGCGCCGCCGGGGGAAGCGGCCGGAATTGATCGAGTCGCACCGCTCCGGCACCAATTTGCTTTATTATCTATCGTACTGCGATACATTGCCGGCGTCTATGTCCCCTCCCGGTATTCTGGTTCGATGGTCCGCCGCTCGCTGCGCGGCGCTTCACGCTCAGCCGCCGCTCGCCCGTTCTTGGGCGCTTGCTTGGCGAACCCCACGAGTGTCCGCCCCCGCCGGCGGCCGGCCCGGCTCCCTCCCGCGCATCGTCGGATGAAGACCAACCCCCATCCGCTGCCGCCCCGGACCGCGAACTCGCACCACGCGATTTCGATTATTTCCATCGTGGCCATCGCCTTGGGCGTGTGCGCCGGATTCATTGCCCAGGCGTT
>CAZWMF010000063.1:0-11876 GCA_964634535.1 uncultured Opitutaceae bacterium
CACCATCAGCAGCGAGGTCGCGACCGGCCGGAGAATGAACGGGCGAGAGGGATTCATCCGCCTGCCGCTGGCGCCGCCGCGGCGCCAGCGGGCGCCGTCTTACGCAGGGTCACCGAGGCGCCATTCTGCAGCCGGTCAAAGCCGTCGGTCACCAGGACGTCGCCCGGCTTCACCCCGGTCACCGCCGCGGTATCCCCCGCCGTGGCGGCCACTCCGATCGGTCGCGAGACCGCCTTGCCGTCCACGATCGCGTAGACAAAGGCGGCATCGCCGTTGCGCTGGATGGCCGCCGCAGGCACCAGGGTGGCGCCATGCAGCGTCTTCACGTGGACGCGCGCATTGACGAATTGATTCGGAAAGAGTTCGCCGTGCGCGTTCGCAAAAATGGCCCGCCCGCGGAACGTGCCCGTCGCCGGATTGATCTCATTGTCGATCGTGATGAGCTGCCCGGTCGCAAGCACATGCTCCTGGGCGCGGTCGAGGGCGTCGACCCGCAGGGCGTTCGCCCCGGGCCCCGCCAGTAGCCCGAGGTCGTCTTCCGCCACGTTGAAAATGACCGTGATCGGCTCAAGCTGCGTGATCGTGACGAGAGCGGTGCCGGCGTTGGCCTCGACAATATTGCCCGCATCGAGGAGGCGCAGGCCCACCCGGCCGTCGATCGGGGAGACGATCCGCGTGTAATCGAGATTCACCTGGGCGGCGTCCCGATTGCCCTCGTCAATTTTCACCATGCCGTCGTCCTGGTCCACCACCGCCTGTTGGGTGGCCAATTGCTGCTCGGGGATGGCGTGCTGGTGAAACGCATCCTGGTAGCGGGCCAGGTCCACCCGGGCATTTTTCAGGATCGCCTGGTCGCGCGCGAGCTGTCCTTGGGCTTGGACCACCGCGGCCGCGTAGGGTTTGGGATCGATCACGACCAACAGGTCGCCCTTCTTCACCGCCTGGCCCTCCTTATAGTCCACCTCGGCGATGGCGCCGGCCACCCGGCTCGAAACGGTCACGGTGGCAACCGGGGTCACCGTCCCCAGAGCGTCGAGCGTGACGTCCAAGTCGCCCGACCGGGCCGGCACCGCGGTGACCGGGATGCCCGCCGCATGCGGGGGCGGCTTCGAGCCCCCGGATTCTTCGAGGAGGACGATGACGAGCACCACGGCGATCAGCAACGCGATCAACCAAATCCATCCGCGAGACTTCGATTCCTGGGCCGGAACGGCGGGGTTCTCAGGTGACATCATAATGAAATTAAGCGCTTAACATCCCAATTCGGCGGTTCCTATTCAAGATTCAGTTTTGCCACGGCGGCTCCGGCCCGCCAAGCAAGAGACGAAATTACTCGCCCGAGGATGCGCGGAATGTTCCGGCGCGACCGTGGCCCATCGGTCCGTTTCGCCGCAGGGTCGCACGGGCGTTGCCGGGAATCAAGTAACGCTAGAGAAATCCCAACATCCTCGAACGATATCCCGCTTCGGCCGCCGCCCGGCCACCTCACTGCGCAAACAGATTGTGTTCCGCGACCTCCCGCCAACTACGGACCTGGGAAGCGAGAGCACTCGGCAGCGGCTGATTGAGCAGCGCGGCGGCGGCGTCCCGCGCCTCCGACCAGTGTTGTTCGTTGATCAGGTCTTGGACGTGAAACACCGCCCGGAACATCCGGATTCGGTCTCCGAGTCGATCGTAGGCGACCTTGCCCGACGGATGCTTGGTGCGGGCCAGGCCCCGCGCCACCGTGGCATCGGCGGCATCGAATTCGCCCCGCATCGCCTGGCCTAACGCAGTGCGCTCATCGACCTCATAGGAGCCCTTTTCAAGCCAACCGTCGAGTTCCCCAAGTTTGGCGGTGTACAGCCCACTCAACGATCCGGCGCGCCATTGATCGATCAGCTTGCGCGCCTCGTCGACGTTGCCCGCCTGGACCAACTGCTCGATGCGCACCTGATCGGCGTCAAATTGCGCCACCTGCAGAAGCGACTTGGCCAGGAAACGAGCGTCCGGCGGCGTCCTGGCGGCCGCAATCGCCGCCTGCAGATCAGCCCTCGCCGCCGGCGTCCAGCCCAATCGACCCTGCAGCGCATCCCGCCAGACTCGCAATCTCATGCCCTCCTCGTCTCCGCCGATCGCCCGGTCCAATTCGGCGATCTCAGCGCCCGTGACGGTCGGCGCGATATAAAAGGCCCGGGCCAGCACTTCGTAGGCGAGCCGGTTGCCCGGATCGAGACTCAACGCCCGGTGGATTTCCGCGATCGCCGCAAGGCTGTCATTGCCTCCCGCACCGGGACTGAGGCTACCCGCCACCTGGTTATCGTCGATCCGGCCCTTCGCCGAAACATAATAGGCTTCGCCGTCGTTCGAACCGGCCGCGATAGCCCGCCGATAGTCGTCCACGGCAGCCTCGACGTTGTGCTGCCGGAACGCTTGGCGGGCCGACGCTTCCAGGACCACGGGAAGATTGGGGGAAATCGCTTGAGCTCTGGCCAGTTCCGCGTCGCCGTCAACAGTCGCGTCGTTGGCGATCAGCAGTTCAGCCCGCAGCACGCGAACCTCCGCCTCGGGAGGCGCCACCAAGGTCAAACCGCGGCGCACCGCAGTCTCATTGAATGGCATCGTCAAGGTCATACCGTTGTAGAATCGCTGGCGGGCAATGGCCGCGCTCAATCCCCCATGATCGGTCCCGGCAAAGGCGGCCAGCGCATCCCAATCCCCGGAATCCGCGTGGATTTGACGGGCCAACGCCTGAAACCGTGAGCGCGGCGACGGCCCGCCCAAAAGGACCATCCGCATCACGGCCATGCCTTGCGCCTGGAAGGCGCCGGGAAACCGACCTCCGCGGTAATCCGGTGAACTCAAGTCGATGGCAAAGAAGCGTTCCCATGGCAGTTCGCCGCCGTTGGCCAAAATTTGCTCAAAGAGCGGAAAGGGCTCACCCAATACGATCTGGCCGTCGTCCACGCGAAAATCAAAAAATACGTCGGCCACGCCCTCCGACATCCATAACGGCAAGAAATAGCCTGCGTCTCGCAACAGGCTATCGGTATCGAACGCCAGGCCCATCTGCATGGTCAGATCCCGCCGCCAATCCACGGCGAGGACCAACACGGGCCGGCCATCCAGGTTAAATTGACAGCTCAACGGGCCATCGGGGTCGGTTTGCTTACGAGCCCTTCGCAGATCGCTCGCATGACGAAAAAGAAGAACCGTCGTAGGCGGCAACCGCGCCCCCTCGGGGGCAATCCAGGCGCGGAAAGCCTGCCGGTACGCGCTGTAGCGGACCGCAAATTCGAGGATGTCCTTGGCCGCGGCATCACTCACGATGCGCACATCCGGGGTTTCCAGGGCCAGCCACCGAGGCGCCCCACTCAAAGCTGCCGTGCCAAGCACAAGCAGCGCGCCGAGGCACGCCGATCGCCGAACGAACGTAATCATGGTTTAGATTCTCCGAAACAACGCCGCCGCGTTTTGACCGCCGAATCCCAAATTGTTGCTGAGCACCGCCCGCACCGGCATTTCCCGGGCGACGTGGGGCACGTAGTCCAAATCGCAGTCCGGGTCCGGATCGTCGAGATTGATCGTCGGCGGAACCCGTCCGGTTTCGATCGCCTTCACCGCGACCACCGATTCGATGCCGCCGGCCGCCCCCAACAAGTGCCCGGTCATGGACTTAGTCGAACTGACCGCCAAGCGGCGCGCATGGTCGCCAAAAACCTGTTTGATGGCCAGGGTCTCGAACTTGTCGTTGTACGGCGTCGCCGTGCCGTGGGCGTTGATGTAATCGACATCCGCCGGTTTCGCCCCGGCGAATTCCAGGGTCCGCCGCATGGCGAGCGATAGCCCTCGGCCCTCCGGATCGGGCTGCGTGATATGGTATGCATCGCAGGTGGCCGCATACCCCGCCAATTCGCAGTAAATGCGCGCCCCGCGCGCCCGGGCGTGGGCGAGCGATTCCAATACGAGGATGCCCGCCCCCTCGCCCATGACGAAGCCGTCGCGGCCCCGGTCGAAGGGCCGGCTCGCCTTTTCGGGGGCATCATTGCGCGTGCTCATCGCCTTCATCGCGCAAAAGCTCGCATAGGCAAAAGGCGTGATCGCCGCCTCGCTGCCGCCGGCGATCATCACATCGACCTCGCCCCGCCGAATCGCGTGCATGGCCTCGCCCAGGGCATGGGTGCCGCTCGCGCAGGCCGAGACCACGCCAAAATTGGGCCCCCGGGCGCCGTACTCGATCGCCACCAGGCCCGAGCACATGTTGATGATGAGCGCGGGAATCGTATACGGAGAGACCTTGCGCGGCCCCCGCTGAGCCAGCGTGGTCAGCCCCTGGTCGTAGGCGTGCATGCCGCCTATGCCCGAGCCGATCATCACGCCGACTCGGTCGCCGTCCTCCCGCGAGAAGTCGAGCCCGGCATCGGTCACGGCCTCACGGGCGGCCACGAAACCGAAATGGGTGTACCGGTCGTTGCGCCGGACCTCCTTGGAATCCCATAGCTTGGCCACATCCCAATCGGTCACCTCGGCGCCAATCTGGGAGGCAAACTCCGTCGGGTCGAAGGCGGTCACCCGATGGACGCCGCTCCGGCCAGCGAGCAAACTGGCCCAAAAACTCCTGGCGTCGTGGCCGATCGAGGTGACCACGCCCACTCCCGTCACAACAACGGGATGGGGGGCGGTCAAGACTGCGTGGACTTAGCCGTGATGTACTCGACGACCTGGCCGACGGTTTGCAATTTTTCGGCGTCCGCTTCCGGGATCTCGCCTTTGATTTCGTCCTTAAACTCTTCTTCGAAGGCCATGATCAGCTCGACCGTATCGAGCGAATCAGCGCCCAGATCGTCGAGAAAGGAGGCCTTGGGCGTAATTTGCTCCTCGTTAACGTTAAGTTGGTTAACGATGATCTCTTTAACGCGTTGTTCTATGGATTTTTGTTCGGCCATTGTGCAGCGGAAGGGGCTTCAGCGAGGCTTCACATAGCCATCCCGCCGTCAACCGCAAAAACTTGGCCCGTAATGTATCCCGCTTCTTCAGAGGCGAGAAATGCGGTCAATTCGGCGACGTCGGCCGGCTCGCCGAAACGCTTAAGCGGCACCGCCTCAAGGATTTTCGCGGATGCCTCGGCGTTTTCGACAAAGGTGGCGGTCATGTCGGTGCGGATAAAGCCGGGGGCGACGGCGTTCACGGTGACGCTCCGCGAGGCGAATTCGCGAGCGAGCGTCTTGGTCAGTCCGATCATCCCGGCCTTCGCGGCGGAGTAGTTGGCCTGACCGGCATTGCCGGTTATCCCGCTGACTGAAGCGATGTTGATGATGCGCCCCCACCGCGCCCGCGTCATCGGCCGGCCGAGGTGCTTCGTCCAATGAAAGCAGCTCGACAAATTGGTCGTGATCACATCGTTCCAATCCGCCTCGCTCATTCGAAACAGGAGGCCGTCGCGCGTAATTCCCGCATTGTTCACCAGAATGTCGATCGCCGGAAACTCCGTCAGCAAAGCGGCCGAGGCCGCCGCGACCGCCGCCCCGTCGGCCACGTCGACCGCCAAGGCCTTCGCCCGGCCGCCGGCCGCCGTGATCGCCGCAGCCGTCGCCCCGCAGGACTCAGCCGACTTCGACACACAGATGACGGCCACGCCGTGGCGCGCCAAAGTTTCAGCGATGGCCCGGCCGATGCCGCGGCCGGCGCCGGTCACCAATGCGGTGCGAGATTTGAATGTAGGCATAGAGTAAGGGTTTGTCGGCCGGTGTTCAGTAAACATCGCGCAGGTAGCGACCGGCCTTGCGCAGCGCTTTGACGTAGTCGGCCGCCTGCTCCGGAGTCAACCCACCGTGTTCGACCGCGATTGCCTGGAGGGTGGCGTCCACGTCCCGCGCCATGTGTCGGGCATCGCCGCAGACATAGAAATTGGCCCCGCCCTGGAGCCAGCGCCAGAGTTCGGCGCCGTGTTCGCGCATCCGGTGCTGCACGTAGATTTTGGCGGGCTGGTCGCGCGAGAACGCGAGGTCCAAACGGGTCAACCGCCCGGTCCGCAGATGCTCGATCCATTCGGACTCATAGAGAAAGTCGGTGGCGCGATGCTGCTCCCCGAAGAACAGCCAATTGCGACCCGTGGCTCCCGTCGCCGCCCGGTCTTGGACAAACGCCCGAAAAGGCGCGACGCCCGTGCCCGGCCCGACCATGATCGCGTCCTGCGCGGAGTCGGAGGGCGGCGCAAAATGCGCATGGGCCACGAACACCGGCACCGGCGTCGCCCCGATCGCCACCCGATCCGCGAGAAAGGTGGAGCAAACGCCCACCCGTTCGCGCCCGTTGGTGTTGTAGCGGACGACCGCCACCGTGAGATGGACCTCCTCCGGATAAACGCGCCCGGACGAGGCAATTGAATACAACCGCGGCATGAGTCGGCGCAAGTGCTCGACGAAATCCTGCGCCGACCAGCGCGCGCTCGGGAATTCGGTCAAGAGATCGACGAATTCCCGCTCGCCCAGAAATTCCTCGAGTTCGCTGGCCGATTCGGGCGCGAGCAGGGCGGCGAGCCGCGCCTTTTGCCCCGGATCGCCCACCCGCGCCGCCAACGCCTCGACAAATCGGCGGGTCGGTGCAGCCAGGGCCAGCCGCGACGTCAACGCTTCCCGCAAACTGACCGTCCCGGCCAGCCGGGGCAGGCGGACCGGTTCATTGCCGCGGGCGCCCAGCCGCTGGATGATTTCCGCCACGTCGGCGGGCCGGTTCGTGGGAAACACCCCCAGGGAGTCGCCCGCCTGGTAGCGCAGGCCGCTGCCCGCAAGACTCACGACGAAATGGCGGGTCTCCTTCAGCGCGCCGAGACCATTGAGCAGGCGGGCCTCGGTCAAGCGGGCGGGAAACGGATTGTCCTTGGTGAAGGCCGACGCGGGCGCGTCGGGATCGGGATCGGCCATGAGTGGCTGGCCATGCAAGATTCATTCGGCACGCATGAAAAGGCGAAAAGTTGGCGGACGGTCCAACTGCCCCCTTTGAAAAAAATGGCCTTTGCCCTCCGAACGCGCACGCTGGCGCCCATGCGTTGGCTTCGCCAACTTCCCGTCGCCACCCGCCTTATCCTATTGACGCTGTCGATCTGCGGCGCGTCGGCGGCAGCGGCATCGGTTGCCGGCATCATCTACTTTGGTCGTGTCGCCGGTTCCACGCACCTGGACGCCGCCGTCGTGGTCGGCGGCGCAGTCGTCTTCACCGGCACCCTGGCGCTCGCGGCTCTGCTGGCGATTCCCTCGATCACGCGGGCGACGCGCCCAATCGCGGCCGTCGACCGCAACCTCGAACAGATCCAGCGCCTGGAAAGCCTCGGCGTGCTCGCCGGCGAGGTCGCCCACGATTTCAACAACATACTCACCGGCATCCTCTGCAACGCCTCGATGATCAAACTGGACGCGGCCCCGGGTTCTGAACTCGGAACGATCGTCGAACGCATCGAACTGAGCGGTCGGCGGGCGGCCGAACTCTGCGGACAGATCCAAGCGGTCGCCGGCCAGGATCCGGCCGACGAGGCCATCCCCGTCGCCGCCAATGCCGTGATAAGCCAAACCCTTGCCCTGCTGCGCGTCGCGCTGCCGAAGAATGCCGAATTGGCGGTCGATCTCGCCCCGGGCCTGCCTCCCGCCGCCGCGAGCGCCAACCGGTTTCGCCAGGTTCTCATCAACCTCGTGACCAATGCGAGCGAATCCCTGCAGGGCCGCCCGCAGCGCGTCGCAATCGCCACGCGTCCAGCCCACCTGAGCGCGGTCGCCCGCGCCCGCCTGAGCCATCCCGGTCTCCCGACCGGGGGCGATTTTGTGGTGCTCGAGGTCGGCGACACCGGCCCGGGCCTCGCCGCCGCACAAATCCCGATGGTTTTCCATCCATTTTACACCACCAAGGCCGCCGGACGGGGGCTGGGTCTGCCCTGCGTCCTGCGGATCGTCCATCAGCTCGGTGGCGCCCTCGACGTCACCAGCCGACCGGGCCTGGGCTCGACCTTCACGGTCTACTTTCCGGCCGCGCCCGCCCTCGCCAATCCACACCCTAATTGACCTGACCCGTCCTAGTTCGTAACGTGGGCCGCCTCATGCCCGCCGAACCCATCCGTCTACAAAAATATCTGGCCGAGGCGGGTATCTGCTCGCGCCGCGCGGCCGAGACGCTGGTCGCCGAGGGCTTGGTCCGAATCAACGGCCAACCGGCCACACTCGGCGTGCGGGTGACCCCGGGCGTCGACCGCGTGGTCGTCGACGGCAAGACGGTGAAATCCGTCCCCCAGGCCCGCCTCACGCTGGCCGTCAACAAGCCCCGCGGCCTGGTCTGCACCAATCACGACCCCCACAATCCCGACACGGTATTTAGCCTGGTACCCCGGGAATTCTCCCGCCTGCGCTTCTTTTGCGCCGGCCGCCTGGACAAGGACAGCGAGGGCCTGGTGATCCTCACAACCGACGGCGAACTGGCCCACCGGCTCATGCATCCGTCGCACGGCGTCGTCAAGCGCTACCACGTTTCGCTCAAGACCCCGTTTCCGGCCGGCCGTCTGCGCACCCTGGTCACCGGCATCGTCGTGGAAGGCGAACGGCTCAAGGTCGAGCGGGCCTCCCTCGTCAATCCCGGGGCGGGCGCCGCCTCGACCGACCTCGACGTCCACATGCTCCACGGCCGCAAGCGCGAAATCCGCCAGCTCTTCAGCGTGCTCGGCTACGACGTGCGCCGGCTCCGGCGCTATCAAATCGGCGCCGTGCGCCTCCAGGGAATCCCGTTGCGCGGCGGAAAACAACTTACTAATAAGGATCTTGCCCAACTCTTTTATTGTCCATCCACGCCGCGCGCCGCCTTCACCGCAACCTCCGACGTCCCCTCCCATGAAGCCAAGTAGCTCCCTCCTCCTGTGTTCGCTGGGCCTCGCCGCCCTGCTCACCGGCCTTCGAGCCGCCCCCCTCTCGGCCACCACCGCCATTCAAACGCATCCCGATCCGGCGGCCCCCGTCATCGGGTACCTGAAGGCCGGAACCGAACCCACGCCCGTGGCCGCGGCGCCCCAGGGCTGGGTCGCCGTCTCCGCCCCCGGTCCCTTCGACGGCTACGTTCGCAACGCCGACTTTGACAAAGCTCTGGACGTCGTGCCCGGCAGCAATGTCTACCTGCGTCCCAGCACCGATGCGGGCGTGCTCGCGGTCGCCGCCAAAGGCGATAAGTTCGAAATCACCGGGCTCCAAGGCAAATGGACCCGTATCCGATTGAACCAACCGGTGATCGGCTATGCCTCGGTCGGACCGTCCGCGGAAGCCCCGCTCAGCGCCGCGCCGGTGCCGGTGGCCGCCCCAGTCGCACCCAACAACGACCCGGGCCATGCCGCTCCCGCCACCGACCTGACGCCCGGCAACCTGATGCCCCGCTTCTTCGAAGGCCGTTTCACCTCGACGCGCCACGTCTTCGCGCCCCGGAGGCCCTACGATTGGGAACTGGACACCATCGGCAACGCGCGGGTGGCCTATATCGACGTCAGCCGCCTCCTGCAGACCGACCAAATCAAGAATTACCTCGGCCACACGGTGCTGGTTTACGGGGCCGCCCTGCCGGTCCCCGGCACGCCCGACATCGTGGTCATCGTCGACAGTCTCAGACTCAAGTAAGCCGCCGAAATGGAACTGATCGACGGCAACCGCATCGCGGCGGACATCATCGCAGAACTCAAGACGCAGGTCGCTGGGCTCACCGGCCGGCCGCCGTGCATCGCCCTGGTTCGCGTGGGCGACGACCCGGCCTCCGTGTCCTACGTCAAGAAGAAGGAAACTACCGCCGCCGCCATCGGCATCGTCAGCCGCGTCATCCTGCGGCCGGCCGGCACCGGCCAGAAGGAGCTCGAGGCCCTGGTCGACGAACTCAACACCGATTCGTCGGTCGACGGCATCCTGGTCCAATCGCCCCTGCCCCCACCCCTCGACGAACGGGCCGTCTTCAAGCGGATTTCCCCGGACAAGGATGTCGACGGCTTCCATCCGATCAACCTAGGCAAGCTGGCCCAGGAGGACGCCTCGGGGTTCGTCTCCTGCACGCCTGCGGGCATCATGGAACTGTTCGCCCGCAGCCACATCGACCTCTCCGGCCGCCATGTCGTCGTGGTGGGCCGCTCGCTGATCGTGGGCAAACCCACGGCGCTCCTCGCGCTCCAGAAGAAGGCCGGGGCCAATGCCACCGTCACCATCTGCCACTCGGCCACACGCGACCTGGCCGCGATCACCCGGCAGGCCGACGTGCTCATCGCCGCCATGGGCCGGCCCGAATTCATCACCGGGGACATGGTCAAACCCGGCGTGGTCGTGATCGACGTCGGGGTAAACCGGGTGCCCGACCCGACCCGCAAGACGGGCTACCGACTGACCGGCGACGTGCATTTTCCCTCGGTCTCGGTCCACGCCTCCCGGATCACCCCGGTGCCCGGCGGGGTCGGTCCAATGACGGTGGCCCTGCTCATGCGCAACACCCTGAAGGCTCGCCTCGCCCGCCCGGCCTAGTTTTCCTCCGCTTGCCATCCGCCCGCCCGCCCGCACGATGGCGGGGCCCCCATCCCCTATGCCCATTCCCAAGATCGTAGTCATCGACGATCAGCCGATCAACGTCCAGCTCCTGAAGCGGAAGCTCGAACGCGAGGGCATGCGCATCGTCCCGGCCTACAATGGCCGCGAAGGCCTCGAGAAAATCCGCCAGGAGATGCCGGATCTGGTGCTGCTCGACGTCATGATGCCCGACATGGACGGCATCGAGCTCTGCCAGAAGCTGCAGCTGGACGAGGCCACCCGGGCGATCCCGGTCATATTCATCACCGCGCGCACGACCAAGGAGAGCAAACTCGAAGGGCTCGCGGTGGGCGCGGTCGACTACATCACCAAACCGATCGACCTCGACGAAACTCTCGCCCGGGTGCAGACCCAGCTGCGCTTCGTCTCGATCAATCGCGAGATGGTCGACCTGCAACGCCGGCTCGAGGAGGCCCGGCGGGCCGCCACGATCGGCGCGGTCACCCAAGGCATCGCCCATAATCTCAACAATCTGCTCGGCGTGGCCATCGGTTACCTCGATCTGATCAAGGTCGCGCCCGACCGGCCGGATCTCGTCAACACGAGCGTTCAGCATATCGACGGGGCCCTCCACCGGATCGTCGGCATCGTCCGCCAGTTAAGTTCGCTCGTGGTCAAGGCCCGGCCGCCGCTCGCCAAGATCAAGGTGGCCGAATTGATCAACGGCGGCGTCGTTCGCTTCCATCGCGACTACGGGATCACTGCCCCCGTCACCATCGAAAACCCCCTGGGGGACCTCGCCCTCGAATCGAACTCCGAGGTCTTCGAGGAGGTCCTGTCCAAGGTGCTCATCAACGCCTGGGAGTCGTACGATACCCCCGCCGACCAGCCCCGACCGATCTCCGTGACGAGCCGCCTGATCGAACGGCCCCCCGGGGGCAGCTACGTGGAAATCCGGGTCGAGGACCGCGGCCACGGCATCCACGACGACGTGCGCGACCAGATGTTCGAGCCCTTCGTCAGCTCCAAGGCGACCGTCGGCGTCGGCATGGGCCTGACCGTGGCCCGCCACGCGCTGCGCAACCTGGGTGGCGAGATGACTCTCGCCGACCGGCCGGGCGGCGGGGCAATCGCCGTCCTCGTCCATCCGGTGGATCGCCAGGAGCCGCTGCACGATGCGGAAGCGGACGCCTTCGCCAAGAGCCTGAGCGCGTGAGCGAACGCATCGCTTTTCTGGGCGCGGGCAACATGGCCGCAGCCTTCGTCGACGGGCTGATCGCCGCGGGCACGCCCCCCGACCGGCTCGCCTGTTTCACCGCGAGCGGCCGGACCGCGGCCAGCCTGGCGGCCCGCACCGGCATCGCCGCCGCGGCC
>CAZWMF010000064.1:0-10204 GCA_964634535.1 uncultured Opitutaceae bacterium
ACATGAAGGCCCAGCCAACGCCGGTGGCGTCGGGCCCGAGCCGGGGCGACACCCCCGCCGGCAGGCTCGCCGAAATGCCGCTCAAGTACTCCAGAACGCGGCTGCGCGCCCAGTAGGGGTCGGTGCCGTCCGCAAAGATCACATAGACAAACGAGAATCCGTAGAACGAATAGCCCCGGACCACCTTGGCCTGCGGCACCGACAGCATCTTGGCCGTCAGCGGATAGGTAAGCTGGTCCTGGACGATCTGCGGAGCCTGGCCCGGCCATTCCGTGTAGACGATGACCTGGGTGTCGGACAGGTCGGGGATCGCATCCAGGGGAATGTGCTGCAGGGCATAATAGCCCCCCAGCACCACGGCCAGCGTGCCGACGACGACCAAAAACCGGTTCTTCAGCGAAAAATCGATGACGCGCGTGAGCATGGCGAGGTCCGGTCAGTCCCGGGAGAGCCCCGCCGCCGCCGGCGCGTCGATCTCCTCGCCGCACTCGAGCATGGCCGAACCGTAAAAGGGATTCCGCAGTTCGGCCGAATCGGCGAGCCAGCGTCCCGTGCCGATGCCGGGCGCCATGGGACACTCGAAGACGTGCCAGCCCGCCTCCGGTGCGAGGTGGTTTTCGCGCACAAGATCGGTGACCACGGTGCTGAAGGACGCGAAATCCCGTCGAGCCGCCTTCAAGTCGGTCCGGTCGGGCAATCCGCCGGCGAACTGGCCGAGCGGCCCTTGCGCGGCCCGGTCGTAGCCGTCCCGGAACGCGCCGAGCGCCTGCCGCACCTTGGGGACCGCGGCCCGGTACGCACTGAGATTGTCCGCCGCCAGCGCTTCCGCCGCGTCGATGGTCGCGCTCCCCAGGTCGCGCAAGAGCGACCGAGCCGGGCCCGGCAATTCCGAAGACTCATCCATGCCCACGGCCGCCGAAACCCCGCTCCCGCTCACCGCCGCGGCCGGAGCCTTTCCCGCAGTCGGTTCCGGCGCCCCCGCCGCCTTGAGCATCTTTTGAATCGCATCCCGCAACTGGCTCTCGGAATCGAGCATGAACTGCCCCGAGGTCACCACCGTCTCGCCGCCGGACAAGCCGCTCAGCACCTGGTAATAATTGCCCTGGCTGCGCGCGCCGAGCTTCACCTCCCGCGGTTCGAATCCCCCGTCGCCCAAGGAGAGAAACACCGTGTTATGCTCGCCGCTGCGCAATACCGCCAGGTCGGGAACCAGCACGGCCGCATCGGCAATCTCCGCCGCAAAGCGGACGTCGACGAACATTCCGGGACGGAGGTACCCGTCGGCGTTGCCCAGAATGATGCGGGCGGTGGCGGTGCGGGTCTGCTCCTCCACCTGCGGCAACAGGCTCTCGACCCGGCCGTTGAAAATGCGCTCCGGCCCATAAGTCACGCGGACGGTGGCCTCTCCGCCCGGATGCACGAACGCCAGATCCTGTTCAAACACCTGCGCCAGCACCCAGACTTTCGCCAGATCTGCCAGTCGGTAGATGCGCTCGCCCGGCTGCATCATCTGCCCGGCGACCGCCATCTTCTCGATGACCATCCCCGCCGCCGGCGCCGGATAAACATAGGTGCGCCTCGCCTGCCCCGTCTTCGCCAGGTCCGCGATATAGTCGGCCGATAGATCGAAGAGTTCGAGGCGGGCCCGGGCGACCCGAGTCAGCGGTCCGCCCCCGCCACCCTCAGCCCGCCAGGCGACCAGAAAGTTCATTTCCGCATTGTAAAGATCGGGCGAGTATATCTCGAACAGGGGCTCCCCGGCCCGCACCGCGCTCCACGTCGCCCCGACGTACAGGCGTTCGATCCACCCGGCGTACTTGGTCGTGACATCCCGCAGCCCCGCCTCGTCATAGGCCACCGTGCCGACCGTGCGCATTTCCCGGATGACCGGTCCGCGCATGACGCGGGCGGTCTTCAGGTTCATGCGCTGGATCGTGGCCGGATCGATCTCGATCGTCGGCGTCGGCGCGGCCTCGTCGTCGTATACGGGAATAAAATCCATCCCCATCGAATCCTTGCCGGGCTTGGGGCTGATCTCGCCGGGAATCATGGACGACTTGTAGTACCTGATCTTCCGCGGTCCGGCGGCAGCCGCGCGCCCGTTGCGGTTAGCCCGGATGGGGGTCAAGGGCATGCCGCAAATCGGGCAATTGCCCGGCTCCTTCCGGATGATCTGCGGATGCATGCTGCAGGTGTAAAGCTGCTCGTCGGCGCGGCCGGGCGACGCGAGGAGTGCCCAGACGGCGGCGAGGAGGACCATGACCCGCCCGGGGCCGGACGACAAAAGGGAGTATCTCATAAAAGTGGCGTTCACCGCGCGTCCGCGTCCGGCTCGGCAATCAGGGGAGACCCCATCGGAGCCCCGCCAGCGGTCATCAGAAGAATGCCCGCGACCGCGTCCTCGCGATCCTTGAGAGCGGCCAGACGGTCTAACTTCATGGCGAGCACCATGAGTTTGGTTTCGGGGATCATGCCCATACCAGTCATGCCCGACTGATACCCGGCCTCCACGGTGGCGATCGACCGCTCGAAGTTGGGCAGGGCCGCGCCATCGATATACGCGACCATCCGGTCGGATTCGCGAATCATCGCGAGCATCTGGGCCAATTGGGCCGCCATCGCCAGTTGCTCCGCGCTCACGCGCGCCGCCGCGGCATCCCGTCGGGCCTGGGCGGTCGCGATCTGGCCGGCGATCTTGCTGCGCCAGATGGGCAGCGTCATGGACGCCAGCGGACGGGTCAGGAGAGGATTGGCCCGCAGGTCCTCCATGGCCCCCAGAGAATAGTCCGGTGTGCCCGCGGTCCGCGCCACGGCGACACTGGCCATCGCCATGTCGACCATCGCGCGCATCTGGGCCAAGCCGGGATTCAGGGTTTGAATGCGCCGCCAAAGTTCGCCCTCGGGCGGCAGCGGCGTGGCCGCGAGCACGGGATGGGGCCAGAGGGGATCCGGATCGGTGGGCAGGAGGCCCAACGCCGACTTGAAGCCCGCGCGGGCCGCGGCCCGACGGTCGCCCAGGGTCGCCAGCTCCGAACGCAGGCGGTCGGCCTCACTGGCGAAGCGCATCGGGCTCTCCAGCGTGCTCATGCCCCGGCCGGTCGCATAATCGGCCTCGGCCACCGCCCCCGCGGCGCCGACGGCGGCGAGCGAAGCCTCCTTCAGCGCGATGGCCCCGTCGATAAATCCGAGTTCGACCCAACTCTTGCGCAGGTCCGCGGCGACCGTCAGCACCTGGGACACATAGGCCATGTAGACGATCCGGCTGGACTCGGTCGCCTCGCGCGCCATGGCCTCCCGTTTGCCCGGGGTCACGAGGTTGAACATCAACCCGGGCATGAACTGCAGCAGTGTATTGGTGAAATCGGCCTCGAAGACGAGTTGCGGATCGGGCAACGCGCGATTGGGCGCGATCGACTCCACCGACGCCCGCCAATCCTGGTAGCGCGCCGCCACCGCCGGATGATTCAACACCGCATACCGCGCGAAATCCGCGAATGCGGAGTCCTCCCGCAAGGGCATCCGGCCCGACCCGGGGCCGGGCCGCACGAATTGGCGGCCAATCTGGTCCACCTGCCGCTGCGCCGCCTTTTCCCCGGTCGAAGCGCTGGCGCAGCCCGGCAGTAAGAGCAGCGCGCCGGCCAGCCCCAGGCCCAACGCCAGCTGGAAACCGATCTTGCCCGACGATTTGCCGAGCGCGGCCCGCGCCGCCCACACTATCCGGAGCAAACGCGCCCTCATGACCGCGGCGGGTTCGGTCCGCGCGGCTTGCGCGTGCGCGGGGCGTCGCCTGAGAGGGGGAAAGGAAGCGGGGTCACGGAAAGAAATCGCAAATTTGGTTCGTTCGGATTGAGCGCCGGTCATCCAGCGATACGCTGCACCCAACCGAATCCCTCAAATTATTCTTTGTCCGGGTTTGAGGGATTCGGCCAAATCCGACGTATTGCCCTGGAAACCATCATGAACGCTCCCCGTGATTCACTCTCCGACGCCCTGCGCCGCTGGGACGTCAAACCCCCGGCCGACCCGGGTTTCCGCAATCGCGTTTGGCTGCGGATCGACCGCCGGCCCGGGGAATCCTGGCCGGCCTATCTCCGCTCCCATGCGGCGACTTGGGCCATCATGTCGGCCGCGATGCTGGCCGCGGCCGCCTACACGGGCCACTCGACCGCCGAGGCCCGGATCCGAGCCGACCGCGACGCGATCGTGGTCGCCTATCTCGTCGACCTCGATCCGCGCGTGCAGGCGGCGCTCAAACCCTAGCCGCCGGGCGCCCTCTCCGTGAAATACCTGTTCGCCACGCTCGGCGTGATCGCCGTCGCCGCCGGAGCGACCGGCGTCGTCAGCTACCGGGTGAGCTATGATCCCGCGCTGCACGCCGCCGCCGCGCACGGCGACGCTCTGGAATGGCTGCGGACGGACTTCCACTTGGACAACCGGCAGTTCGCCGCGATCCAGGCCCTGCACGCCGCCTATTCGGGAACCTGCGCGGAGCATTGTCGGCGGATTCAGGAGGCCACGCGTCTGCGCCAGGCGCTTCTCGCCGAACATTCCAACCCCGACGCAGTCGCCGCCGCCAATCGGCAACTCCAGGACTTGCGTTCGACGTGCGAGACCGCCTTGGACCATCATCTCCGCCAGGTGGCGGCGCTCATGTCGCCGGAAGATGGCCGGCGCTACCTTGCTCTCGTTCTACCGAAAATTGCGACCTTCGACCATCGAGCCGCCCCCGACCTGCGCCTGAATTCCTCCCCCTAAGACATGGATGCCGACCCGGGCGACCGCCCGAGCGACGAGGAGCTGATGACCCGTCTCCAAAACGGGGACGCCGCGGCGTTGGCCCCGTTGATGGCCCGCTGGGAAATTCCGGTGAAACGGTTCATCTTCCGCATCGTGGGCCAGGCGGCCGAGGCCGAAGATCTCGCCCAGGAGGTGTTCGTGCGCGTCTACACCAAGCGGGCGCGCTACCGGGCCGGGGCGAAGTTTTCGACCTGGTGTTTTGCGATCGCGGCCAATCAAGCCAAGGATCGCCTGCGCTGGTGGCGCCGCCGGCCCACCCAATCGCTCGACGCCTGGACCGCCGCGGGCGGCACCGCGGCCGACGAGTCGTCGGCTGGCCAGCTCGCGTCGACCGAGGCAGCCCGCCAGGAGACGATTGCCGCCGTGCGGGCGGCCATCGCCCACCTGCCGGTCGATCTGCGCACCGCCCTGGTGCTTTTCGAATACGAAGGCCAGTCCATGGCCGAAATCGCGTCGGCCTTGGGATGCACGGCAAAGACCGTCGAGAACCGCCTCTACCGGGCCCGGCAGCGTCTGCGCACCGACTTGGCCCTTTCCCCGTAGCCGACGGCCCAACTACCGAATGACCCTCTCGGACGGGACGCCGGCATTCAAATACTCCAACGCCTCCGCCCGGGAATAGAACGGAACCGGATAGCTCATTTCGTGGGCCTGACAATAAGCCTGGTACATCCGTACCATGCCGAAGGCGACCAATTCGTTCACGAATACCGCCCGCCGGGAATCCGGTGCGGGTTTGACCATCTTCGCCAGGCCCCTGACCGAGAGCGCGGTGAGGCCGTTGTGCGTCACCGCGCTGTAGTCGGAAAAGACTCGAATGGCCGGATGGTAGCGGGGGTCGGACGTGTATGCCCGCACGACCGCAAGCAACTCCTCGTCGGTGATGGTCCCTTCCGCCAGGACGAACACGACGTCGCGGTCGACATCAATCGTGTAGGCAAAGGGCATGAGGGTTTAGTTCTCCGCCAGGCGTATGCGCGCCCTGGGTTTCACCCCTTCCCAGAGGCCGGTATCCAATAATGGTTTGACATAAGACTGGGCCGCGAATCGCAAGCGAACCATAATCCGCAGGTCGTCGCCAATTCGAGCCCAAAAACACGCCATCGACCCAATCGTGCGCGCCCAGAATTTGCCTCGATCAGCAGACATGCCCGATGTCGAATGCATGCCCAAAACGATTAATCTCATATTTGTGCCGGCAATCGGCCCAGCCGCCCCGAGCCCATGCGCCTGACCTTCGCCCTCCCCCTCTCGCGATGCTCCCCCGAGCCCGTGCCCCCGATTGACGCGCCTGGCCCAATCAAATTGGATTAATGCCCGTGAATCTACCCGCCCCATCCTGGTCCATCTTCTTGGGAATCGCCGCGTATTCGCTCGGCTTGGTCGCGTCGGCCCAAACCGCCGCCCCCGGCCCGGCTTGGGCCCGCGACGCGGTCTTCTACGAAATCTATCCCCAGACCTTCAACGACTCCAACGGCGATGGCGTCGGCGACCTGCCCGGCGTCATCGCGAAATTGGACTACGTCAAGAGCCTGGGCGTGTCCGCCATCTGGCTGAACCCGTTTTACGAATCGTCCTTCCGCGATGCCGGCTATGACGTGACCGACTTCTACTCGGTGGCCAAGCGTTATGGCACCAACGAAGACGCCCGCCGGCTCTTTGCCGAAGCCCACCAGCGCGGACTGCACGTCATCATCGACTTCGTACCCGGCCACACGTCGATCGACCACCCCTGGTTCAAAGCATCCGCCAAGGCCGAAAAGAACCGTTATACCAATTGGTATATCTGGACCGACCGCACCTGGTTTTCCGGCATCGACCGCAACGCCTACACCTTCATCCAAGGCTACAGCGAGCGCGACGGCTGCTTTCTGACTAACTTCTTTTGGCACCAGCCGGCGCTCAACTATGGTTTCGCCCATCCCGACCCCAAGCAGCCCTGGCAACTCCCGGTCGATCACCCCGATGTTCTCGCCCTGAAGGCCGAGATGGAGAAGGTGATGCGCTTCTGGCTCGACCTCGGCTGCGACGGATTCCGGGTCGACATGGCCGGATCGCTGGTGAAGGGCGACGACGATGGCGAATGCGCCAAATACTGGCGGGGGGTCCGCGCCCACCTGCAAACGACCCATCCCGACCTTTTCCTCGTCTCGGAATGGTCCAACCCGATCGACGCCTTGAACGGCGGCTTCGACGCCGATTTCCTCCATTGGATCCCGGAATACCCGAGCCTCTTCCAAGGCGACGCCACCGGTCCGGCCTTCTTCAACGCGAAAGGCGGCGGCGACATCACGACGTTCCTCGGCACCTACCTGCGCCAATACGAAGCCACCCGGACCAAGGGCTTCATCTCGCTGCCGTTCGCCAACCACGACCTGCCGCGCATCCAACGCGACGGACGCACCTCGCGCGACGTCGAAATCATCTACGCCTTCGAACTCACAATGCCCGGCACCCCGTTCCTCTACTACGGCGATGAAATCGGCATGCGCCAATTGGACGGCCTACCCTTCACCGAGGGCAGCTACGGCACCCGGGCGGGCGCGCGCACGCCGATGCAATGGAGACCGGGACCGAATCTGGGCTTCTCGAGCGCCAATCCGAGCCGCCTCTACCGCGCGGTCGATCCCAGCCCAAATGCGCCGACCGTCGAAGCCGCGGAGCAGGACCCGAATTCCCTGCTGCACCACGTCCGGGCGCTGGTCGCCCTACGCCGGCAGGAGCCGGCCTTGCTGGCCCACGCTGAATTCATTCCCGTGTATGCCGAAAAGGGCCGCTATCCCTTTGTCTTCCTCCGTAGCCTCGGCGGTAAGCACATTCTGGTCGCCCTCAATCCTTCAGGCGCTCCGGTTAGCGTGTCCTTCCAGTTTCCGGCAACGCTGAAACCGGCAGGCCTCTTGGCCGGCCAGGACAACCCGCTCCGGATTGCAGGCGTGAATGCCAACCTGGATATGACCGGCACGAGCTATTCGATCTACCGTCTCGACGAATAGGTCGGCTCAGCGCAGCCCCGGAATGGATTTTGATCCAAGCGACACCGGGCAACCCTTCCGCCCCGCCCTCGTCAATTTGCCGGTCAATTTCTCCGGAGTCATCGGCCGGCAGCAGCCGTTTTCGCCCCGGGAAAAGACTCCATCTTCACCGGCTTTTCGCGGGATGCAGGCTAGCGCACAACCAATTCATGCCGGCCGGGCGGAAGCGCGAAGACGTGTTCCTGCCCGCCGGACGATACCGCCAGCGTGAGCGGCGCATCGTTGTCGACCGCGAGATCGGCCGGCGAAGTTGCCAACGGCCGCGCGGCGCACACCGCCGAAACCGTGACCGATCCCACATGCAGGCGCTCGATGCCGTGGCGATCCGTGCGGGTGAGGCGCCACTCCAACCGGTGGCGCACACCGTCGCTGCGAAATCCCAGCATATTCTCGATCAATAGGGCGATCGGGCCGTCCCCGGACCAACCCACCAACCCCGCCACCGCGGGATTGCCGGGGCGGAACGGTTTTTCCGGCGCATAGTTTTCCCAAATCGTGCCCGTGTTTCGAAAAACTTCCGCCATCGCCGTCAGGTAGCGGTCCGTCGCCACAGTGGCGAAATCCTCCTGCCCGCAGCGCTCGAGTCCCTTGATGATGACAAAATTGGTCGGCGCCCAAACGCTGCCCAGCCAATAGCCCCCGTCCTTTCGGTAGAGGGGTTCGTCCGCGGATAGGGTGGGAAAGACGCACGGCCGCCAAAACTCCCGCTCATTGCGCAAGTGCTCCACCAACCGGGCCGTTTGCGCCGGGCTCGCCACCCCGGCGACCATCGGCCAGAAGCCGCCCAAAGTCTTCACACGAAACTGCCGGCCGTCGTTATCGACATCGTAATAGAACCCATCCTCATCGTTCCAACACCACCGGTTGATACGGCCCCCGATGTCCCGGGCCTGCGCCCGGTAGGCCGTCGCCTTGGCGCCCAAACCCAGTTCGTCGCATATGGTCGCCAGATTGTTGTACTGGATGACCATCTGGCAGGACATGTCCACCCAACCGTTTCCGCGACGAGGCGTGTTGTCCATGCCCGAGCCGAGCGGCGTATTCCAATAGAGGTGGTGCACCGAGTGGCCGGCCCGGCGGCCGTAGTCCTGCCAGTGCGTCCCATTGGCCGAAACGACGTCGCCATCGCGGTTGAGCCAGGCCACATAGTGTTCCAGGGGCGGAAGCACCATCGCGAAACGCGACTTGTCGCCCGTCAGGCGGAACGATTCGACCTCCGCCCAGCTGAAGAGCGGCGGATTGACCGCGTCCTTCGGCCCATACCAAAAAGATTCCAGACCGTCGCTCCAGTGGATCTCGCGGCCGATGAATCCGTTGGCCCGCTGCCGACAGTAGAAATTGTCCAGAGTCTGAATCGCCGGGAAGGCCGCATTCCCGTACCGGGCAAACATCAGGATAAAAACACTATCCCATTGGAAAATCTCCTGATTGAAGGCCGGGTCGCTCCAGTTGGAGACAAATGGCGAGCCCGAAGGCGGACGCTTCATGTTGTGGAATGCGAGTTCCCAACATTTCCAATACATGGCCACCAGATCCGGCCGTCCGTCGAGAATGGGGCTCGGCAATTTATCCCGCGAAGCGGCGAACGTCGGCACGGGCTCCGGCACGTAACGCTTCTTCGCGAAATAGAGCCCGCGGGTCGCCTCAGGCACGCCGGACCCCGGCGGGATGTATTCGGACGCGCGCGCAGGAGCGAGGGTGCAGGCGGCAAGCCAAAGCACGAACAGACAGGGATGGCGTCGCATCGCGGCTTTCATCGCGGACCGTCGACCGTGCCCTGTCAACCGTGCGGGCGATCGGAAATTGATTCTTCGCGCCATCGTTACCGCAAATTCCGTGATTTGTTATTTATATTATTGGTGAATAATATTTTCTGCTTTTTCGTTTAAAAAAATGTTCTTCGTGGAACAATCGCGATCTATTTATTTAACTTACTTATGTACAATATATTAAGTAATATTGCTTTACAAAAAGCCGTTCATCCGCAACGGAAGCCGTTCGGTTCGAGCCCTGGCCGGCCCGCCCGATGCGCTAGCTCGCCGCCTCGGCCGCATTGTTCGCCGTCGCGATCGCCCGCATCTCGGCGCCCCGCAGACGGTACCATCGAGCGACCAAGGCGCTGAGCGCGTAACAGGACGCGGGGACAAGCGTGAATAACCCGACGATGCACCGCGTGGTCGACGGAGTCTGCGTCACCGCTCCAGAAACGTAGCCGCTGCCGGCCAACGACCAGCCGATGGCGGCTCCGCTCAGCGCCAGCCCCATTTTGAGCACGAAGAGCGTGCCCGAAAAGCTGATCCCCGTCAGGCGCCGGCCGAACTTCCACTCGCCGTAATCCACGGTGTCCGCTGACCTGACTCACCCGAACTGGACCA
>CAZWMF010000064.1:10214-11795 GCA_964634535.1 uncultured Opitutaceae bacterium
CATCATCACCCACTGGATCGGCGTGATCATCTGGTGGAGCACGCCGATGACTAGGATCAGGGCAAACATGAGCGCGCTTTGCCGCAACGGCACGAGGAACATGACGGCGCTGAGCGCCGCCAGCACGAGATTCGTGGCGGTGAAGACCCTCACCTTGCAGATGCGATCGGTCAGCGGTTTGGTGATGAAGCACCCGACGATATTGCCCACGGAATAGGTGAACAAGAAGGCGGTGAACCGCCCGGCATCGCCAAGAATGTACGTCACATAATACATCATCGCGCCGCCGCGCGTCGCCACGGCGAGGATATTCAACAGGGTCAGGCCGCCCACGACCCGCCACTGATCATTTCCGGCGATGGCCTTCACATCCGTCCAGAACGAACTCGCCGACTCCTGCCGGGGCGCCACCCGTTCCCGAGTGGTCGCAAAGCAAACCAAAAGCATTGCCACCGCGACGATCGCCAAGAGGGCGATCGCACCCTGGTAGCCCGCCGCCCGATCGGCCCCGCCGATCCGGTTCGCGAGCGGCACCATCAGGATCGTGCTGAGCATGCCGCCGGCCGTGGCGAGCACAAAGCGGTACGACTGCAACGAGATGCGCTGGGTGTCGTCGGCCGTTATGATCCCCCCGAGCGCGCAGTAGGGGATGTTGACGACGGTATACATCAACGTCAGCAGCGTATAGGTCAGCAACGCGAACACCATCCGGCCGGTCAGGGCGAAACCGGGCGTCGTGTACGCGAGCACGCAACAAAGTCCAAAGGGCACCGCGCCCCACAGGACGTAAGGGCGAAATCGTCCCCAGCGGGAGCGCGTGCGGTCCGCCAGCCAGCCCATGATCGGGTCGCTTACGGCATCCAGTCCCCGGGCCATGAGGAACATGCCCCCGACAAATGCCGCGGGCAGCCGGAAAACGTCGGTGTAGAAGAACGCCATGTAAAACATGACGTTGTCGAAGACGATGTGACTGGCGGCGTCGCCCAGCCCATAGCCGATTTTCTCCCGCGCGGAGAGTTGTGCATCCGCGCCCGTCTCAAGGCCCATGGCGGCGGAGGTTACGACAGGTCTCCGGCCAAACACCACCGCAATTGCACGGGTCCTGCTTCGCTGCAAACCGCCCGAGGGGAGATTCGATTTTCAGAGGGAGACACCGCTGCGATTTTTCATTTCACACGCATTCAAAAACGCGGCGCAATGCGAATCCGCTTCAAGGGTAGCACGCACCCCGAGATTTCCGCGTTTGCCCAGGTTACGATCCGGTTCGGACGCGGTCCGCGCGGGCTTGCGTTGCAACGAAATTGCGAGCCGTCCTGATTTTGTCGGATTTTCTTACAGATCTACCTCGCTACACTTTATCCCGGTTTAACAATAACCTGCAAAAGGGTGCCTGAGGGGATCGGCCCATCGTTAGCCTCGCGCAACCCGACATCCTCGACGTGGGACGAAAGACGTTAAAGCCCCATCCGAAGACAGGAAGTGCCAGGAGGTGGGCAAGGCGCTGGGGTCTTCAGTCAGAATTAGGTGAACTTTCTCTCCGATCTTGGAGGAATTCGTAGCCGATAAGCTGCTTCGGGGTGT
>CAZWMF010000065.1:0-2074 GCA_964634535.1 uncultured Opitutaceae bacterium
GTTTGTCCGAGCAAAGTTTGGTGGCGCCGTACAGGTTGGTTGGGGCCGCCGCTTTGTCGGTGGAAAGGGCGACGACCCGCCGCACCCCGCTGTCCAGACAGGCCTCAATCAGATTTTGGGCGCCCAGGACATTGGTCTTGATGCACTCGAACGGATTGTATTCCGCCGTGGGCACCTGCTTCAAGGCGGCGGCGTGGATGATGATATCGACCCCTTCGACGGCGCGGCGCAAACGGGCCTCGTCTCGCACATCCCCGATGAAGTAGCGCATCGCCGGGTATTCGGTCGGCGAAAATCGCTGGGCCATCTCGAACTGCTTGAGTTCGTCGCGTGAGAATACCACCAGGCGCTTGATGCCCGGATGCCGCTCCAGGACGGTTTTGACGAAAGTCTTGCCGAAGGAGCCGGTTCCCCCGGTTACGAGGATGCTGGCGTTTTCGAGCGACAGCGGCGGCCGGCGCGTGGAAGTCATGGTGGTATTGAGTAGGATGGATTTCGCGGAGGGGCGCACAGGCGGGGCACTGCATATCGCAAGCCAAACGGTTTGGTAAGTTACGTAATTAATTTAATACCAATTCTATAACATGCTTTTATTGCGCGGGAAATCCCGAGCCCAAGGCCCAGTTCACGCCGCGTGTCCATGGCGGTAGAATTTGCCGGGCCGGGCTGGGCGCCCCTCGACTGCGCTGTCGCCCCAGCCCAGACCATCCTCGAGCGATTCCTCGGCCGAAAACCCCAGATCGAGACGCGCTTGCGCCGGATCACCGAGCGAGTGGCGGATGTCGCCGGGCCGGGCCGGCGCTTGCACCGGTTCGGGAGCCTGCGGATGCCGGGCCGCCAGCGCCGCGAGGATTTCGCGCAGCGAGGTCCGCCGCCCGGTGCAAATGTTGGCCACACCCGAGGCGAGGCGCGGCCGGAGCGCCGCAAGGACATTGGCGCGGGCCACATCGCCAACCGATATGAAATCGCGGCTCTGGGTGCCGTCGCCGTAGATGGTTGGCGCCCGACCCGCTCGGAAGCAGTCCTGAAACACCGAGATGACCCCCGAATACGCTGAGCGGGGATCCTGCCGTGGGCCGTAGACATTGAAGTACCTCTGGCAACGCACCGTCAGCCCGAATGCGGCGGCATGTCCGAGCAACACCGCTTCCGAAGCGAGTTTCGCCGCGCCGTACGGGCTAATCGGCCGGCACACGGCGCGCGTTTCGCTCAGCGCCTCCGTGGAGGTTTCGCCGTAAACGGCGGCGGATGAGGCAAAGACGATCCGCGGCACATGGTGGCGACGGGCCGCCTCGGCCACGAGGTGCGTCGCCCCGAGATTCAGCCGAAAATTGAGTACCGGATCCGCGATGCTCTCGGGCACGCTGACCAAAGCGGCCAGGTGGACGATCGCGGTTGGGTGGCAGGCGCCGACGAGCGTCGCCAGGACTCGGCCGTCCGCAATATCCGCCTCGATGAAGCGAAACTGCGCCGAACGGGAAGCGTTTTCCAGGTTCTCCGGTTTTCCGGTCCGGAAATTGTCGATACCGACGACTGTCTGCCCGGCCGCCAGCAGTTGGTCGCAGGTATGGCTGCCGATGAAGCCGGCGGCTCCGGTGACTAGGATCGTGGGCATGGGGTTGGTTCGACCGAGTGGGTTTTCGGGAAGCAAGTCCGGTTCCAGTCCGGCACCTACTGTTATAGTGCATTGGTATATAAATATTTCGGGGATTAACGGTCGTGGCGGTCCCCGCGGCGGCGCCGTATTCGAAAACCGCCGACGTTGGCCCTGGCAATTATTGCCTGGATGGATGCCGCGACGGTTCGTCGAGGGCCGCGGGCGGTTAGGCGCAGAGGATAAGATCGTTCTAAGAATATAATTATTAGAGTTTAGCAACAGTCACGCGTCCGGGGCCTGAGACCTGCTACAGCGAAATCCGAGTCACAACACCCCTCTTTATGGCGCACGCGACGAGTCTAACCCATTATTCCCTGGACGCTTTTGTTGCCGCGTCGGGATTTCCGAAAGAGTTCGCCCCTTTTGCCAAGTACGAGTTCGACAAGCATCTTCTTTACTATGGGGAGCATTTCTCCC
>CAZWMF010000065.1:2084-11678 GCA_964634535.1 uncultured Opitutaceae bacterium
GAAGGTTCCGGGACGCATCCCGGGCCAATACGCCAGAGAGTTGATGGCCTTCTTCTGGCGGCACCAGAAGGCGATCGATCAGGCCTTGGCGGCACCGACGCCCGCGCGCACGCCGACGCCGGTGCTTTTCTCCAACGCCTACTTCAGCTGGGACCAGGCCTTGTCGGGCCGGGGTGTCCGCGTCGACAAATCGCCCTGGACCGCGCCCGTCGAAGGCGATCCGTTGAGCGTCGCGTTATTCAGCCAGTGCAGCGCCGTCGTGGAATTGTTCAAGGCCGACTTCGCAGTCTTCTACGCCAAGGAATTCCACGACATCCTCCGGGCGGCCGTATCCAATCTCGAACGCTTTTACGCCGCCCATCCGGCGCAGGGCATTCTCATGCCGTACACGAACGGATTTTTCGAAGGGATCAGCACCGCGCTGTTCCGTCGCCAGGGCAAGCGCAGCTTCCTGTGCATTCACGGCATTCCTATGCGCCTGGATTGGTGGGCCGCCGGCGAACACCCGGTCGACGCGATCGTCGTCTGGGGCGCAGCGTTGAAACGTCGGCTGGTCGCCACCGGCCGGCCCGAGGAGACCGTCCTGGTTTCGGGCCATCCCGAATATTCCGGCCGGCCGGCCGTGCCGATCGCCTCGTCGTTGGACCGCGTGCTCGTGCTCACCTACCCGCAGTCCGGCGCGCCCATGCTGGATACGCCGTATTACCACGACCGCGGGCTCAGCCTCGATTACCTCTGGCGGGTCCAGGAATGCCTGAAGCGCGTCGGCGTACGCCTGGCGCGGGTGCGGCCGCATCCCTCGGAATCGAAGGATTGGTACCAGGCCAGTTTGGACGCCGGCTTCTGGGAGGTCGACCGCGCGAATCTCGCGGAGTCGCTCGGGACCACATCGGTGGTGGTCGGTCCAACCTCGACCGTGCTGCTCGACGCGGCGGTGCGCGGCGTGAACTACGTCGGATTCAGCCCCAGCCTGCCCCACTATAATCCGCTGCACGACGCCTTCTTCAGCCCGGATCTGCCCTTCGACGGCGCCGATGACCGCTTCCCGGTCGCCCATACCGAGGAGGATCTCACCCGGTTGCTGCGCGACGGCGCGCGGATTCGAACGGAGGCCGTGGCCGATTACATCGCGCCGGTTTTTCGCCCCGAGGTCATTTTGGAACGCCTGTCGGCCGCCGCCGCGGCGGGCTTCCCGGTGCCGATCCCGCCATTCCGTCCGGCTCCAGCGACTCCCCCGCCCCCCCCACCGGTGGCGACCGCGCCGGCCCCGGCGCGCCAAACGGTCATCCCCGAGGTGACGCAGGTGCCGGCCACCGCTTGGGAATTGCAGACGCTCGCCCGAGTGCGTCCCTTCACGATGACGCCCAATCAAGTCGTCATCAATGCCATGCGCGGCGTCGAATTCGTCGAGCACAACCGGATTGCCGGAGCTGTGGTGGAGTGTGGTGTCTGGCGGGGAGGTGTCAGTATGGCCATGCTGCACCAGCTCCTGCGCCTGCGCGGCGATCGCGCGGTTTACCTCTACGATACCTTCGACGGCATGAGCGAGCCGACCGAGCACGATCTGGCCCCTTCGGGTGAGTCCGCGCGCAAGCTTCTGGCCGAACACGCCAAGGACGAGGCCAACCACTACTGGGCATACGCGCCGATCGAACGGGTGCGCAAGAATGTCGAGTCGGTCGGCTACCCGATGGAGCGCGTGCATCTGGCCAAAGGCAAAGTGGAGGACACGATCCCCGGCACACTGCCGGGACCGATTGCGTTGCTGCGGTTGGACACCGACTGGTATGAGTCGACCAAGCACGAGTTGATCCACTTGTATCCGCTTCTGGTATCCGGCGGCGTCCTCATCCTCGACGACTACGGCTTCTGGCAGGGCGCTCGCAAGGCGGTCGATGAATTCTTCGCGACGCTGCACCCCCGGCCGGTCCTGACGCCGGTGAAGGATGAATTCAACAGCTGCGTCCACTGGTGCGTCAAACCCTGAACCCGTTCCCATGCGACTGAGCATTCTATCGACGATGGCCGAGGCGCCGTGGGGCGGCAGCGAGGAACTATGGGCGGGGGTCGCCGCCGCGGCCCTCCGGCGCGGCGATTCCGTCCAGGCGCTGCTGCCGCGCTTCAAAGACGAGCATCCGAAGCGGGCGGCGCTCGTCGCGCGCGGCCTCACGCTCCGGCAATGGTCGGCCGACGATTTGCAGGCTTGGGCGGTCCACCACCAGAAGAACCCCACGTCCGAATCGGAGCCGGCCGTCGCGAGCCCCTACCGGTCGCTATTCGATCCCCGACCCGATCTGGCGCTCATCAGCCATGGCGGGCTGATGGACGTGGTCAACGGGCATACCGGCCTCCTGGCCGATCTGTGGGCCTCGGGCCTGCCCTATGTCCTGATCATTCAGGCCAACACCGAGTTGTATTGGCCGAATCCGGTCCAGCGGCACATCCTGCGCGGCTATTTCCAGGGGGCGCGCGCGGTGGTGTTCGTCTCTCGCCAGAATTTGGAGATCGCCCGCCGGCAAATCGCCGACGGAATCGCCAACGCGGTTGTCTGGCAGCAACCGGTCAACCTGGGGTCCGTTAGGCCAAAGAAATGGCCGGGCGGCAGCGGCCTCCACTTGGCGTGCGTGGCCCGCCTCGACGTGGGCTCCAAGGGCCAAGACATGCTCATCGAGGTGCTCGCGACGGCCCCGTGGAAGGCCCGCACCTGGTCGCTCAATCTTTACGGGACCGGCCCGAGCGCGTCGCTTTTGGCCGAACTCGCCGAACTGGGAGGCATTGCCGACCGGGTCCGCTTTCACGGGCAGGTTGCCGACGTCGCGGGGATTTGGCAGGAGAACCACGTCCTGGTCTTGCCGTCCCGCCTGGAAGGAACGCCGTTGTCGCTGATGGAAGCGCTGTGCTGCGGACGTCCCGCCGTTGTGACCGATGTCGGCGGATCGGCTGATTGGATCATACCGGGCAAGACGGGCTTCCTGGCGAAAGCGCCGCGGGTCGACGCCATCGCGGAGGCCATGGCCGCGCTGTGGTTGAATCGGAATCATCTGGCGGCCATGGGCCAGGACGCCGCCGCCTTCATGGCCCGCTCGTTTCACGAGTCACCCGGCGCCGATCTGCTCGCCCATTTGCAGTGGCTGCTCGAGGCGGCGCCCCAGGGCGCCCGGGTGGACCAGCCGGAACCCGCGTTGAGCGTCGTGCGGGTATTGGCGGCGCAATTCGAGAGTCCCGATCTCCGGCCCGTCGGCGTGCCGGTCGAATGGATCGACGTCCGGTTGGGCCAGACCGGCGAAAGCGCGGGGGAACCCGGGCACCTCATTTTGGGCGAACCGTTGGGCAATCCCGCGGTCGCCTCCAGCCAGGGCTTACGCCGTGCGCGCGGCCGCCACGTGCTGTTTCTCGCGGACCCGACGCTGCCGGCTGAGAACCTGGTCGAGAGTCTGGTGAGCGCCGGTCGCGCCGGATCGGCGCGCTTTGAACCGGCGGGCCCCGCGGATGCGCCCGTCCGCTGGGCGCTGCTGCCCCGGGCGAGCGCCCAGGCCTTGGGTGTCTTTCCGGCGTCAGCACAGGATCGTTACTTGGATTGGGTGAGACGGGAATCGCAGGCCTTGGTAGTGGGACCGGCGGGAGCCGTGCGGCCGTTTGGCGCAGCCTCCACCCCGCCCGCTGTTTCCGTGGTGGTGGCATGCTACAACTATGCCCGCTACTTGGAGCAGTGCGTCGACAGCCTGCTCGCGCAGGACTTTCCGGATTTCGAGATCATCATCGTCAACGACGGCAGCACCGACACGACGCCGCTCGTGGCCGATTGGCTGGCCGGTCTGCACCCGGGCAAGATCCGGGTGCTGCACCAAGCCAACTCGGGTCAGCCGGCGATCTCCCGCAACAATGGCATCGCCGCCGCCCGCGGCGAGTTTCTCCTGCCGGTCGACGCCGACGACTGGCTTTCCCCGCGGATGCTCGGCGAGTGCGTCGCCCGCCTGCGGGCCGATCCGGCGGTCGACATCGTCCACACCGACAGTTTCTACTGCCACGAATCCGGCCGGATTCAGCTCTATCCTTCCGGCCCGTTCGGACTGGAGCCCCTGCTTCAGCACAATCGCCTGAGCTACTGCTCGATGTACCGGCGCAAGGTCTGGACCACGGTGGGCGGGTATCGCACGAACGTGCGCGGATACGAGGATTGGGATTTTTGGATCGCCGCCGCCGCGGCCGGCTGCCGCGGCCAGCGGATTGAAAAGCCGCTTTTCTTCTACCGGGCCAAGGCCTCGGGCGTGTATTCCGACGCCGTGGCGCGCGACCGTCTGCTGCGCGCGAACATCGCTTTAAACAATCCGCGCTGCTACTCCACTGAAGTCCGCGCGCAGGCCAAGGCCTATCTCGACGGACGCGGTCGGATCGAGGAATTTGCCGCGGCCGAGACTTCGGGGCAGGTTGCCGTCTGGGAGGCCGACCGGCTCAGCGCCGTCGCCACCGCCTGTGTTGGGCAGGGCGAATGGTCGCTCGGCGTCAAAGCCTGTCGACGGATCCTCGCGACCGCGCCGGCGAATCTTCGGGCCCTGGCGTTTTTGCGCGAGTGCTACGGCAAACTCGGGCTCGTCCGGGAGGCGGAGGCGGTCGCCCACCAGGTGATCGCGCTCCAAACCGGAGATTCGAGCAGCGGGTCCGCGCCCGTGCGGGAGAACCTCGGGAGTACTCCCCTGAAGCCGGGAATCGCCGCCGGCGCCATGATGCCAGCGGCGCCGATCGTCGCGGCAACCGTCGCGACGTCCGCGGCACCGGCCAGCGCCAACGCGAGCCCACAGGTCTCCGTGGTCATTGCCTGCCCGGACGAGGCTCGGTACCTGGCCGAGGCGGTCGACAGCGTGCTGCATCAAACCTTCGCTCCGTGGGAAATCATCATCGTGAGCGACGGCCGCCCGGACGATGCGAGCCCGGCGGCCCGGCGGCTCATCCAAGCTCATCCCGACCGGTCGATTCGCCTCGTCGAAAAGGCCGCCGGCGGCCTGGCCGACGCCCGCAATGCGGGGATCCGGCGGGCGCGGGGGCGATATATTCTGCCGTTGAACGCCGACGACCGGCTCCATCCGCAGATGCTGGAAAAGACGGTGGCGCTGCTCGAGCGCGAGCCCACGGTCGGCATCGCCTACACCGATTGGGCGATTTTCGGCGCGCACAGCGCCGTCCGCCAGGCGGTCGATTTCGACGTGGCCCGGCTCTGCACCGCCGAAAATCTCTTCGCCTATGCTGCGCTGTTTCGCCGGGAAGCCTGGGAGGCGGCCGGCGGATACAATCGGAACATGACGCAAGGCTTCGAGGATTGGGACTTTTGGGTCGCCTGCGCCAAGCACGGCCAGGTCGGCCGGCGCATCCCCGAGCCGCTCCTCCTCCGGCGGGCCCGGCGCGCGGGCGCGCTCGATGCGGTATCGGCCCACCGGCGCGCGATGTTCGCCCGCATCGTCCTCAACCACCCCGAAATTTACGCCGCCGGCGACATCGCGGCGGCCCAGGCCCTCTTGGCGAGCGCTCCGCCGCCGCCGGCCCCGGCCGCGTCCGACGGTCGCGAATGGGCTCCGACGCCCGCGCCCGAAGATATCTTCGCCAAGCCCGAAGCCGATAATCTCTGCCGAATCGTCGACCACTACCGGCACACACCGAGCGATCCGGGCGCCATCGCCCAAGTCCTGACTCTGCGCCAGGGCATCGCGGATTTCCTGCGGGGTGTCGCGCCCGGGCGATTGGAAGCGCTGTTTTTGGGTACATTCGGCCTGGTCTATCGCCGGTTGCTCCACAGCGGGGTGCAGTGCGCAGCCGCGTCGCCGACCTCCGCCGATCCCCGGTTGGCCTGGGCGCAGGCCGTGAAACAATGCGAAGCCGACGACCCGACCCACGCGCTGCCGGTCCGGTTGGCTGCCCTGCTTTTCCTGCAATCGCCGGAGGCCGTATTCCCGACGGCGCAAGGGGCCGTGCCCGCCTGGTTCCGCGACGATTTCGGATCGCTCCGGCCGGCGGCCTCCCGGGTTCTCGCCGTCAAAACCGATCCCGTCGCTTCCGCCGAAACCAACGCCTTGCCGGTTTAAGCCTCGTCATTCCCCCGTCCGCCAACCCCCCAACCCGTCGCCCCATGTCCACTGCCGTTCTCGAAGCCCATCCCGTCACGACCCGAGCCCAGTCCCTGGGCGCCCTGTCCGCGCAGGTCGCCGCAGCCACCAGTTGGCCGCCGTGCGCGGCCGAAGGTCCGCGGCTGATCGGCCAATCCATCGAGGCCATCTCCGCCCTGCCCCGCGCCCAGCGCGGCGACGACGTCGGGGAGGCGGCCGGTCTGCTCGTGGCCGCCATCATTCGGGCCGGCTGGGTGGACCAACCGGCGGAGGCGGCCACCATTGACCGCGCGGAGGCCGGGTTTGGCTCCAATTGGACGGGTATTCTCGTCGGTCTCCTGCAGGCTCCAGCCTGGCAACTGAAGGCCGCTCCGCCCTTCGAACGCGCTCCGCGCTTCCTGTGGCGCGCCCTCGCCACCAGCTATTTCCACCTGCCCGCGGCCCTGTCGGTTTCCGGCCAGGCGGACGCTCTCGCTCGGCAGCAGGCCGTCCGGCTCAAGGAACTGGCCCGGCTGGCCGAGATGAATCCCGGCTCGCGCGCCGTGCGCGAGGCGGCGGCCGCCTGCGAGGAAGCCGGCGACTGCGCCATTCTCGCCAACGCGCCGGCGCGCCTGCCCGAAATCCTGGCCCTGCGGGCCCGCATTCGCATCGCGCTGGACCGGGGGAGCGCGGTCATCGCGCCGCTCGCCCTCCCGCGCGTGGACCGCCGGTTGAAAATCGGCGCCATCGTCGGCTCCCTTTCCGACGCGCGCCGCGCGCGCTCGGTCGTGCCGTGGATTGAGCACCTCGATGCCACCCGCTTTCAGGTGATCGCCTACCATGGCGGTGCCCCCGAGGCGGGCTGGGCGGACTATCTGGCCGAGCGCGAGGTCGAACTGCGCCGTCTCGAAGGCGGAGCCGCCGAACAATTGCGGCAGCTGGGCGACGAAGCGCTCGACGTGGCGTTCTTCGCGACTCGCGCCACCGACGGTCGCGATCCGGTTCTGCGGCTCCTCGACCAGCGGATCGCTCCGGTGCAGATCGCGGTCGACGAATTCGCAGGCTCCACCGGCTGTCCTCACGCCGACTATGTCTTCTGCGAGGACGCGGCGGCGGCGGCGGGCTGGGCTTCGCGGATCTCCGAACGCGTGCTCGTCGCCCCCTGGTCCGGCGTGCGCCGGTCGGTCCGCGCGCGTCGACCCGTCTCCGATCGCGTCTGGTCCCGCGCCGGCCTGGGCTGGTCGGCCGAGACGGTGCTGTTCGCTTCCGCGGCCCCCTTCGCGCTGATTTCCCCGGAATGGGCCGACCGCGCTGCGCGAATTCTGGCCGCCGTGCCGGACGCCCGGCTGCTGCTCTGCTCATGCGCATCGGAGGACGCCGGCGCCGCGGGCGTGGAACGGGCGAGCGCCACCGTGGAGCCGGCCCTGGTGCGCCACGGCGTCGACACCGACCGGCTGCTCGTGGCCAACGAGGGCTTCGCCGATTTGAACGAATTCGTCGCCTTCCTGCGGCTGGCCGACATTTATCTGGACGCGCATCCGACCGGCGATGCGGAGGGGCCCCGCCTGGCGCTCGAGGCCGGCGTCGTGCCCGTGGCCGTCCGTCCGCTGGCCGGAAACGCGGCCACCGTGGCGCAGGATCTCGTGCGTCTGGGCCTTTCTGGATGTTTGGCCGCGACGGAGAGCGAGGCCGTAGACCTGGCGGTGCGCCTGGCGAGCGACCGCGGCTGGCGGCTCGCCTTGCGGCGCGATCTCGACGCGGCGCTCGCCCGCCCGGCGAATTTCCACGATCCGCTGGCTTTCGGCGAGCGGGTCGGCCGGCTCCTGGAAGCGGCGTTCGACGCCGCGGAAGCGGCCGCTCCCCGTTCCGCCACGCTCGCCCTGTCGCCGTCGCGTCCCGCCGAAGCCGTCGTGGCGGAGGCGGCCGGGCAACTCGTGGCCGGCCATGCGGCCGACGCTTTGCCGGCGCTGGCCGATGCCCTCGCGACCAATGCCGTCCATCCCCAATTGCGGCCCCTGTACTACGAGGCGCTTATCGGCGCCGGCCAGGCCCGCCGGGCCCGGATCGGACTCGAGGCCGCGGTCGAGCGAAACGTGGCCGACGCGGAAACCCTGCGCCTGCTCGCCCAGGCGTACCTGAAGCTCGACCGGCGCCAGGAGGCCAACGACACCCTGCGCGCCAGCCTCCAGCTCGATGCGCAAAGCCCCCGGGCTTGGGCTTTGTTGCACGAACTGGCTGCCTCCCACGGATTCCACGACCTCGCGGCGGAAATCAGTCAGTACCAGAAGGCGATCGATGGCGCCGCCTCCCGGAATCGACCGCCGAGCGTCGCGAGCCCCCTGCGGTACGGTTCAGCGCCTTCATGAGCGGCGAACGCATTCTCATCTACACGGACGAGTCGACTCCGGGTGGAGTCGCTCACTACAACCACACGATACTCACCGCCCTCGTGCACGCGGGCTGGCGGGTTGCCGCCTCGCAGCCGCGCCATGCGACGCCGATGCTCGCGGCGCAGCGCGATCTGGGCATCCAGCATCTGGAGCAGGCCTACGAGCCGCGCCTGGCCTTTTCGCGTTCGTTCGTCGACACGGCGGCGGCCGAATCGGCGATCCTGCCGGCCAAGCCCGACCTCATCCTCTTTAGCGACTGTTCGCCGATCTCCAACCTGGCGGCCAAACACGTCGCCATCGTGCACCGGATTCCCTTCCTCTCGATCTGCCATTCGAGCGCGGCCTATCTGGCCGAACGCTTTCCCCAATGCCTGAGCGTCGTGCGCAAGCAATTCCAGCAAGCGCGCGAACAAGTGGCCGTTTCGCAAAAGAGCTTGGATGTGCTTCATACGGTGTTTGGCCTGGCTTCGGACCGGGGCGTCGTCATTTACAACGGCCGGCCCCCGGCATTCTTCGAGCCGGTCGACCCCGCCGTGCGTCGGCGGATCCGCGCAGAGTTGGGTATTCCCGACGACGGCGTCCTCGCCTTCACCACGGCCCGGCTGGATGCAGCCAAAGGTTATCAATATCAGCTGTTGGCGATCAAGGCGCTCAAGGAGACCAACCGCCTTGGACCCTTGTATTTTGCCTGGGCCGGCGAGGGCGATTTTCAGGCGAGTCTCGAAGCCAATGTGGCCGCACTGCGGATCCCGGAACGGGTCGCGTTTCTCGGGCAGCGCTGGGATATGCCCGAGCTCCTCGGGGCGGCGGACCTATTCGTATTGACGTCGATGAACGAGTCGATGCCGCTGTCGGTCATCGAGGCGATGGCGCGCGGCCTGCCGGTAATCGCCACGACGGTCGGCGGCATGCCCGAGGAGGTAGCCGAGACCGGCAAACTTCTGCCCGATCCCAATCTGGACGCTCTGGGCACGGTCACCGGCCTCGCCCAAACGTTGATCGCCTGGGCCGCGGATCCCTCTCTCCGGGCACGCCTGGGCCAAGCCGCCCACCGGCGCGCCGCCAGCCTCTTCACCGAGGCGATGATGGTCAAAAACACCCTGGCCGTGCTCGCCCGGGTGGCGAGCGCG
>CAZWMF010000066.1:0-11676 GCA_964634535.1 uncultured Opitutaceae bacterium
GTTATACTCGAATTGAAAGGCCATTTCCGCGGTTCCAGCGATCGGCGCACCGGCGCGGACTTGGGGGAGGAAATGCCACATTCGGATGCTGTCGAGTGCCGTTCTGCCAAATGCCGGGTCCGTGGCGGCGACGAGTTCGGCGTTGGTCACACGGCCGGTTTCGGAAACGTGCACTCGGATTTTCGCCGAGCCGGGCGGCTTGCTCTTAACGAGCTCGGGAGGGTACTCCGGCTCCGGACCCACGAAGGCCTGAAGGGGGGCGTCCTGTACGCCGGCGATTCGCTTGGCCACCATTTGGTCAAGAATGTGGTCGCAATTCAGGTCCGTCATCTGCCCGTTCAATACCTCTCGTCCGCCGGTGTACACGTGCAGGACGAAGTGCGGGTGCGCGCTGAAGAGCGCGCCGGCGACGTAGATTCTCTTGGGATGATGCGGCTGCAGCGTGCCCAGTTGCCGGAGATAAAGTTGGTTGAATTTCGGACCCACATCCACCTCCAGGACGACGAACGCGTGGTCCAACTCAAAGGCCGAGGCGAACTCGCAGGAGAAGTGAAATCCCTGGCGCGAATCTTGCCCGGCGAGGATGTCCTCACCCTCGATCTTCTCATTGCGAATCGACACGTAGCCGGGAGCAAATTCCGGCACCTCGCGCAACAAGTATTGGAAGTCCCAGCCGCCCAGCGGCATGAGTTGCCCATTGCGCCGTACAACTGGTCGGTCCCGGTCGCTGTCGCGCACGGTCAGCCATTGGTTGTGCCCAATGGAGACATAGAGCGCAGTTTGCGCGTTGAGACAGGCCGTTGCCAGGGCAATCCCGCCTGAGGCCAGGAGCAGGGTGCGGCAAAAAAAGCGGATCATCAGGGAGGCGTCGCCCGTGGTTGTTGGCCCGTCGGGCTCAGGGCGGCCCGACCTGTTTCAACAAGGCCACGGCCTGTGGGAATTCCCGCTCGTCGTGCGCCCAGTGGCAATACACCGCGAGCGCTTGCGCCGCTTCGCGGTCGCGTTTCAGCTCATGCAGGGCGCGTCCCAGCGACCAATACTCATGGTAGCGCGTGGGGTAAGTATGGACGAGCCGGGCCGCGGTGGCCGCAGCCCGCGGCCAATCGTGCCGGAGTTCGGCGCTCACCAAGCGTAGGCGGCCTTGCGTGTACGGATCGACCCCGGCGCGCTCGATTTCGTCGATCCAGGCGTCATTGATCAGAGCGGCGTCGTCTAGAGTATTCAACAAGGTGACGGCTGCATCGACCTGGCGGATATCCAGTGTCACCCAGGAATCCGCGACGGTCTGCCGAAGCTGCTGCTTGGCGACGTTGGTCGCCAGGCCCAGTTCCGGTTGCATTCCGAGGGATCGGAATGCCGGCAGCAGGTAGGCAATGGTGTCGGGTTTCAACAGAGTATCCGGGTCGAAAGCGTCGATGGTCCGCCGCAGACCCGGCGAGTCGCCTTTGGCGAGGAGCAGCCGAAGGCGCAGAATCTTCTTCGCGTTGGCCAACGGTTCATCGAGATTCTGCAACGCCGATTCGGGATCGACCGGTTCCCCTTGGCGCGCCTTCGTGAGCACGTCCAAATAGTGGAGCATTTCGTTCGTGGCGGGGTAATCGGGTGAACCTCGGAACCGAGCGCAGTCGCGGAGGAAGGCCCCGCGCATCTGCGCGTCGTCCAAATCGACGGTTCCGGATAGCAGCGACGCCATCGCGCTGACCGCTTCGTCGGACGCCGGTGCCGCAAAAACGGCGTCGAGCAATTCGATTTGGATGGCCTGGGCGTTCGGATCCGTGCGGAGGGCCTGGATAGCAATGCCCCAGAATCCTATCGCATAGCCAGGAACGCGATGATGGTGAAGGAGAAACCGGCAGGCGTCCAACGTTGGGCCGGGCTCCCGCATCGGTATTGCTCGCGACAACCGAAAATCTTTGAACTCCGCCGGCAGGCTGGCTGGCGGACTTGGGAACCGCCGTTCCAAGATCGTGGCTAGCGCCCGGTGCATCGCCGCGTACTTCCCGGACGCCTCAGCCCACCGGCGGTAGCGCAACTCGACCTGATCCCGCTGGTCCAAGGACTCCGCCGACCAATTCCAATTGGCCATGTCATCGATCAGATGATCGAGATTCTGCGGCGGTCCCAGCTCGATCAACAGCGTCACAAGTTCATCGAGTATGGGCAGGGTGTAGGCGTTCACCCCGGCGGCGGACACTTGGTTCGCTAGCGCCAGAACGGCGGCCGGATCCTCGCGGTTGATCTGCAGGAGTTGGTCGAGCCAATCCAAATTTTGGGTGGCTTCAGCCGTGAAGTTCTGCACCAGGGGATGTCGCCGCCAGTGCCCGTAAAATCCCTTCTGCCCTTCGCGGGCATACACCGTTAGAATTTGACCAAGAATGGCGCCGCGGCCGACGTCCTCCCAGTTGGGGTTGTCAATGGTGGCACGGGCGAGCGCCTCGATTTGGGTGTAGGTCGGCGCCTCGCGAATGAGGATCTCAGCCGCGCCCAGCCAGGATTTACGCCGTTGCTCAAGGCTCAGGCGGCCATCTTGGGCTGCGAGCAGTAGAAACTTGGCTTGGCCCGCGGTGGTGAAATAGCCCTTGGGTTGACTCAAAACGCGATCCAAATTGCGCAACCGAGGATCCTTGAGGTCCAACGGTTCGGTTGAATCATACCAGTTCAGGTGGAGCGATCGAACCCATTGCGCCACCGCTTGATTGAACACCTGAGCATCTGTGACCGCGTGCCATTGGTGATTGAGCATGGCGCGGTCGCCATCGGACCAGTCTGTCCTTTTCAATTCCCGCCGCAATAGGGCTTCCTCGTCGTGGGCGCGGCCGGCCTGTCGGTAGAGATCGGCCAGAGCGACCACGGATTTCTTCCGCCCGAATATCTGCTCGGTACCGGTCAAATCGTGCTCCAATTCGCGGGTGGCAATTCCCGCGTCTTCGTGTAGCGCGTAAGCGGCGAGCGCATGCAGAAAGTGCATGGCGCGGGCCGTATCGTCATCGGGTTGGTCGGAGCGGTCGAAATCACGGGTAATCTCGAGCGCAAGCCGCGATTGGCCGCCGTCCAAATCGAATGCCGCGAGCACGAGCGAACGCTTCCACCGTCCGGGCATATCCGGCGGATGGGGAACGCCCAGCAGGTCGACGAGGAACTTCCGAAAAGGTCCGCTGAGGTTGGGCATGAGCGGTTCGACATACGCTTGCAAAGAGGCGATCTCGACGGCCGACGAGGGTTGCCAGCGTCCGGCCGCGACCAGGCGCGCGAAGGCCGCTAGCGCGTCCGCCGTGCGGCCCTCCTGCCGGGCCGTGCCCAGCTCGGTGCCCAAGGCCGTTAGGTCGGCGATGACCGGCACCGGGTCCGCCACCGAAGATTTCGGCAAGCCGACCCGCGCCGCGAGCGCCGTCCAATCGGGCCACCAGCGCTGGGCATTCGCCCAGAACTCTTGGGCGTGGCCGGTGCGGACGAGCGCAATCAGCTCCCGAACCTGGGCATTGGCGCCGATGAATTTTATCGACCCGTCCTTGAGCGCGGCCAATTCGTTGATAATGCGCAGAGCCGCCGGAAAGTCGCCCCGATCGAGATCGATGAACGTCGCGCGCAGCAGGCAATCGCCCGCGGACCCATAGTCCGCGGCAAAGGGGCTGGTGCGTTCGTAGATCGCGGCGGCTCCGGCCCAGTCGCCTGCATTCTCAAGCGAACGGCCCCACTCCCGATAGGCGGTCACGATTTGGCCCGGAGCCGATCCCTTGCCTTCGACAATGAGCCGGAGCTGTGCCCGCTGGCCGGAGAAATCGCCCCGGTACTTCAGCCGGCTCGAGCGCAAGTATTTGCCCTCGTAAAAATAGAAGTCGTCGCTCGGTAGTTGGTCGCAGAGGTCGAGCAATGCCGTGCACACGCCCGGATCGATCGGCTCGGACTTGAGGCGTTCCAGCCATTCGGCATAGTCCGCGGCGTTTTTGAGCCGCGCAGGAAAATCGGCGGGCAATCCCCAGAGCAAAGACGTGACGCTCAGGCGCAGGCCGTGCGCCGCGCCGTTGGTTTGGTCGTCGTTGGCCAGCTGTTTGTCCACCGCGGCGTAGTTCCCCTCGAGGCCAGTCGGTTCGGGCAGGCGCCACCTGGCCAGCAGTCCCGATTTGGCCAGTTGCGCGAGGCGCTGCTGAATGCCGGCGTAAGCGGCTTTGCGCTTGGCGGCGTCGATCGCCTTCATGAGCCGGTCGGGCGGGGCCGGGACGAGCGATTGCATTGCCTCAGCCAGGTGGGCCGCACGCTGGCTGTCGCCGGGCAAGGCCCAATCGGCGGCGGCGTCGAGCACAGTCGCGAAACCTTCTGCGAAATCGTTGGGCGCGGCGGCCTGGATTTTTGTCAGACGGGCGCGCAGTTCGCGGTCGCGGCCGGTGAGCAGCCAGCCGTGGATCAGGCGGACGTCGATGTCTGGACTCGATCCGTTGGGCAACCCGTCAGCGAGCGCCAAAGCGCGCAGGGCCCGCGGTGCATCGTCAGCGATCACCAGGTCGGCCAATGCCGTGGCCGAGACACTGCGCCGCCAATCCGTCTGGGAGGCATCCCCGATTAGGCGATCCAATTGTGCCTCCGCCGCCTTGGTCTGGCCCAGGTCGCGCTGGACCATCGCCTCAATGTAGCTGGCCCAGCCATAGGTTTCGCGGGTCATCTGGCTCGAATAGCCGTTTAGGATCGGCCGAAGGCGCGCTTCGGCGGCTGCCGGCTTATGATCGTCCCAATCGGCCACTGCCAAGTCGATGTTCGCGTCGAACACGGTCGGTTGGTCGTCGGGAAAGAACCGCAGCACCTGGGCGAGCGCCTGGCGGCGCGCCGCCAGATCCCCATTGGATGGAAAGCGGCGGTCGACGAGCTTGAGTTGACCTTCGCCCGTTGGCATGAGCGGGAGCGTCGCGGCATCATCGCGGGCGACGGCGGGAGTCGGCCCGGCGTCGGCGGTCAGCACGAGCGGTTGCGACAACCAGGCGCGCAGCGCCTTCTGGGAACGGTACACGGTCGGGAAATCTCCCGCGGCGATGAGGGGTTGACGCATGTCGACCAGGAGATTGGCGCGGCACCGCAGGCCGTCGAACGACCAGTCTGCCTCTTCTTTGGCGGCGGGGCTGTGAAAGGAGAACTCCGTCGGCAGGCCCTGCGGATGAATCCCCGGCGGCAGGACGACCGTGGCCTGGCAGGTGGTTATGTCCGCGTAGAGATAGAAAGGATTTTGGCGTTCGGCCTGTTCGCCCAAATCGTAAAAAAGGTCCGCGCTGGTTGGAAACTTCAGGCTACGGGCTCCGCCATCGCCGCTCTTTGGATTGACGATGAAGAACGCCTTGACGGTGTACGCGGGTTCGGCCTCGGCGTTTGTCCGACTGATATCGATCACCTCGGCCCCATCGAAAAAGCCCTGAACCAGCCGGGCCGCTTCCGTTCGTGCGTCATCCACCGACAATGTGGAATATTCGTCGCGGTACCGGGTGGCATAGTAGCCGGTCGAACGGAGGCTGAACCAACCCGACAGTTCGCCGAGGGCCGAAAGCTTCAGGTCGAATTTATAGTCCTGACCTCCGGCGGAAGCGGACGGAGTGTGCGCCCATTCCGCCCGCTCCGGTCCGAGGATCAGGACGTCGCGATCGCCGTCGGCGGGACCGAGCAGGCCGGGACGGGAATAGCTGATGGTGGGGTCGCAAAAAAGATATGCGCCGGCGCCTTCGGGAATCGCGACGATCGCATGATTGAAGTAGCGGTACGATGGGGAACGCTGGTCGACCCAGCCGGCCGAGTTGGTGTTGACGAGCGCGATGCGGGCGGGGATGCCGACCGAGCCCAGCGCGGCGACCAGGAGGTTTGCCTTGTCCTTGCAGTCCCCGTACTGATTTTCCCAGACTTCGTTGCAGTCGTGCGGCTGATAATCCGCCGACCCGAACTCCAGGCCTACATAGCGGACGTTATCGGCGATTTTTTGAAAGATAGCCTCGACCTTTTGTAAACGAGTGGTCTTCCCGGCCGTCCACTTCCGGATTTCGGCCGCGAGCGGCGGCCGGATCAAGTTGCGCCCATTGAGCATTTGCCGGTACCACCGGTCCACCGCGTCCCAACTGCCGATAGTGGTGAGATCCAACGCGGGTCCGGCCTGGGCGGCCGGCGGGCTGCTGCGTTCGTACGGCGTGGCCGCGCGGTTGCGGAGCGTCCACTCGTGAATCACGCGATCCCCGATGCGGCGCAGCGCATCCGGGGGCACCGGTGAACCCACCATCGAAATTTTGAAGCGCTGTTCCAATGACTCGGGAAGGTCGAGTTCGTAGCGGTCGGTTCCCACTGGCCAGAGGTAGCTCCAGGTGCACGTGCCGCAGAATTCCCCGGGGAATCGGGGGACTTGGTCCTCAATGGCGTAAATGAGGTGGGTGACCGTACCTGGCTTGACGTTCGGGAATATGACTTTCAGCTCCTGCTCGTCGTCATAAAGTGAGTAATCCGCTTGGCGTTGCGGTGACTGCAGCAGCAGTGCGTTGGATTTGACGTTTTGATGGGTGCCGTCCGGTTGGATGCTTTCCGCCGAGAGCACGTAAATCTTCTGGTCGTTCTTCAGGAATTCGACGGTGTCATCTGCGTTATCCTTGGCGCCGGATTCATCCACGCTTTTGTAGGCGGATTGAACCAGGATGACGCGCCGCCCACTTGGATCCACGATCCAGACCAATTCGCTGTCGAGGACGATACCGGAATCCGTGGATTTGACCGGAATCTGGCGCGCGCCCTTAAGAATCTCGTCGAGCGGTGCCAGGCGCGCGCTCCAGGCCTTCCGTTGAGCGGCAGGTGGGACGAGCTCCGCAGGAATTTGGCTTCGGACCGGGACGGCCCACGAGCCAAGCAAGACAACGAAAAGAAGTTGGAGGGTTCGGGAACAGGAAGGCACGGTGTGAAGGCTGGGCCGCGAACCGCCCATAATGCGGTCCGGCCTCCGCATTGTCGAGAACGCCGCAAAGCGCCCCCTCCTCCGCTTCATGAGTATACCGTTCCGAGAGGTGCGGAGCGGCGAGGCCTTTCCCATTTTCAAGAGCGGGGGTTCTTTACGCTTGATCACCGAACACGCTCCGCGCTCTTTCTGCCAAGGTAGTGACGATCGCGAGCACCCGCATGCGCAAAGCGCACCGTTACGTCGCGCGCTCGCTGGGTTACATCTTAGTAAACAGGTGACTTTTCGGTTACGCGCGGATCGCAGCTTGATCATAAGGAATTCATCGGGAAGCCTGCGCACGGAATTAGATATTTAAATCGAATTGCATGAAGACGCGGGGAATTTTGACCTTGGTCGGAATTGGCGGGGCTGGCGCGGTATTCGCAATCTGCAGCGTCTGGGCCGGCAGGGGGCGCGCCGTTTCACCGGCGGTAACCCAAGGTCAGAAAACCGAACAGACATGCAATGCGGTCTCGGTGGGCACTTCAGCCGCCGCGATGCCGGTTGAGTTGACCGAATTGATTCGCAATGGGAGTTGTCGCGACATCGTAGCTGCGCTCCGCATGGTCGGGCCAAAGGATCCAAAGCGGTGGCTGGCGTGGGCTGGGACGCTTCCTTCCGAGCGGCGGCGGCCCGCCACTTTTGCCATCCTTTCGAGTTGGTATCGGGCGAAACCCGCGGCCGCCCTCGTCTGGGCGGAAGGGAATGCCCCGGATTTCTTTGCGTCCGAAGCGTTCGGCGGCGCGGCGGTCGAGCTTGGAAATATTCCCATGGCCATCCGGGGTTTGGAGCTCATTAGCGACGAGGCCGCGCGGACTCAGGCGTATACCCGAGTTTTTGGTGGGTTGGCGGCTCACGACCTCGAGAGCGCCCTCAGCGGGGCCGATGCACTGGATTCCACCCGGCGGCAGGCGGCGCTGCTGGGGATCCTGCCCGTCCTGGTCGGGGAGTCGCCCGACCTCGCGCTGGGCGTCGCCGACACCTATGCGGACGGCCCGCGGAACCGCTTCAGCCTGGTGAAGGCGGCTGTCGGCAGTTGGATCACCCTTGCAGGGACCAGCGCAGCCGAAGCTTTTTTCTCCCGGCAGCCCATATCCGAGAACTTCGATGGGGCCTATGCGGCCCTGGCGTCGGCCTTGGCCGCGACCAATCCGGGCGAGACCGGCACCTGGTTGAATCGGATTTCCGATCCGGTTCAACGCGAAGCCGCCACGGTCGGCGTCATTGCGCAGATTACGGACTCGAATCCCGAGGCGGCCTCGCGGCTGGTTTCCGATCTGATCAAGACCACGCCCGGCGACTCGAATGAGGACACGACCATCGCCCGCCTGGAAAAGACGGTCCCATCATGGGCGGCCAAGGATCCGTCCGCGGCGTTCTCATATATCTATTCGCTCAATTCAATCTCCTCGCCCGGTCGCAAGATTCTTCTGCACAAACTGGGGCTGGTCGGGCCGTGATGACCGGCGACCGGGCAACGTTCGCCGCCGACCCGAATTAGGGCGAATGCCGCTGCCGTGCACGAACCCGCCGATAGTTTCGGGGAGATTTCCGAATCCGATTCCGTGGGGGAGTCGGATCCGGCGCCGTCGGACGGAGATCTTCTGACCTCGTTGTCCCAAGGCGAAGACGCCGCCTTCTGGACCCTGTGGAGCCGGCACGAAAAGAGTCTCCGCCAGGTGTGCGTTCGCGAAATGGGGGGCCATCGCGCCGATGCGGAAGACGCCTTGAGTCAGGTCATGCTAAAGGCGATGGACCGGCTCGCCCGGCGGACCGAGGCGATCGAATGTTTGGAGGCCTGGCTGCACCGCCTCGCCCGGAATCTCTGCATCGATTTGCGGCGGGGGGCCGACCGTCGCTTGGAAACCGCCGTGGGAGCGGATGAGGATCTGCCCGCGGCGCCCCCGCCGGATTTAAACCGAGACGCGAGTGAGGCGATGGCAGAACTGCACCGGCGGATCGCAGCATTGCCACCGTTGCTCCGGGAACCCTTCGTGCTCCGCGTAATGCAGGCCGTCCCTTCGCGCGGGGTAGCTTTGAAACTGGGCTTGTCTTCGGCTACGGTCCGCAAACGGGTGCATTTGGCCCGAGCCCGGTTGCGCGACGGCGAGGACGCACCCGCGCTGGAAGCGGCGGGTGGCGGCGACGGTACCGGGCGGTTGGCAAACGAAATTCCCGGCGGGGAGGGGTCAGCCGAGCCGTTTCCGTCGATCCTGACGGTGAGCACGGTTTGCGTGCGGCTGCCCTGTGGCGTGGACCAATGGTTTCATGTCTTCTCGGAAAGAGCGGGGGGAGCCCGGGGCCGGCGCCTCCATGCGCTCGACGGATACCTGCGGGATCATCCTCGCAGTTGGAAGAAACGCCTGGAACGGGCCGAACTCCTGTACCTGGCGGGCGATTGGAACGAAGCGATCGGCGAATGGCAATGCGTGCGGGCGCAGCGGCCATACTTCCCCGGGATTCTGAAATTGGGCGATGCGCTCTTACGCCTGGGGGCGACCAAAGCGGCGGCCGAGGTCTTCCGCGGGGCGCATGCTCAGCGTCTGCCCTGGCCGGCTACGGAGCGCCATTTGCAGGGCTGGCTGGCCTTTTGCGACCAGGACGCCCTTGGCGCCGCGCGGGAATTCCAAGCCGCGATCGATCTCGAACCCAAGAATCCGATCCATTGGCACAGTCTGGCGGTGGCCCACCGATTGGGGGGGATGATCCCCGCGGCGCTCGCCGCCCTCGCGAGCGCGCTCGAACTCGATCCGCATGATCCCGTGGCGCTCAGTTACGGACACGACCTGCTCATGGCCGCCGGGAACGTCGCTGAAGCGGCGCAACGGGCGCAGCGACTGCTGCAACGGGCTCCGCTCGACCTCTTGACGCGGCGGCGCCTGCTGGAGTGCCGCTGTCGCCTCGACCTCACCCGCGGCGAAGCCGGACAGGAGACCGAACAGATGCTGCGCCGGATTTTGCGCGATGCGCCGCACGCGGCGGCGGTGCGCGATCCGTTGGCGGCATTTTTGATTGCCCAAGGCGAGCCGCAGAAGGCCGTGGCCGTCTATCGTGATTTTGTCGAAGCCTTCTCGCAGTGTCCACGCGGCCGCCGAGGTTATGCCCGGTTGCTGGCCGAGACCGGCCTGCCAGACACGGCGAGCGCCGCTCGACGGATCGCGAATTGGTCGACGGCGCGGATCTGTGCCGGAGCGTGCGGCTGGTGTGATCCGGTCGTCCGCTGACCTCGTTGCCGGCATGGCGCGCCGAGCGCCGGCGCTTTCGCGCGACGCGGCGGGCATTCCCGATTGAGATGGCGCAAAACTTCCGAGCCGACCATCCGGTCGCGCCGGGGTTCCGAGCGTGGCGCGCGCAGAATTCGCGGGAAAATCAACCGACGGCGGGGGAACGGCGCGGGTGACGGTTGTGTGGCGGATACATCACGAATCGATCACAAGGCGGAAGAATACCCAACCGGTCTGCGAGAAACGTCCTTAGGGGGGCGGATAATCCCGCCGCACTCCATTTCTGTCCAGACCTCTCCCATCCCTAATGAAAACCTCCTCGATAATCACTGCTGGAAGCGCCCTCGCTCTCGTGCTGGGCCTTTCCGCGGCTTCCGCCCAGACCCAACCGGTTTGGAAATTTGGCGTCCTGTCCGATACCCAGTGGACCGTGGCCGACGACGGCAAGAGTCCGGAATCGGTGCCGGCGTCCATGATTCAGCAAATCGACCAGGCTTTTATCGCCCAGGGCGTGAAGGTGGTCATCGCGGTGGGCGACACCGTCGACACCTCGACGCCGGCGACCCAAGCCACCCGGGCGCTCTATTCCCAGGACCTTTACAACGCGGGGATCGCGTTCTATCCGCTGCGCGGCAACCACGACGCGGAGTTATCCGCGTCGGGCACGAACTTTGCGGCGCTCTATCCGCAGATCGTCAATGGCGGCAACAACAACCTCACGCCGTCCTGGGATACCCCGTTCTGGATCGAGAACAACCTGTCGGGTACGGATGCGGGGCTTCAATCCCTGACGCAGCTGACGGCCGACTTCAACACCGGCGTCCCGCCGGCCGCGCCCGCCGGTTCGGCCTTCGCGCTCGGCACCAATTTTTCCTACCCGACGCAGAATTGTCCGCTGCCCGGAGTCGCCGGCTATCCCGGGGTCACCGCGGGCAATGGCCTGACCTACTCGCTTGATTATAACAACGTTCGCTTCGTCCTGCTCGATCAATTCGTGGACAGCGATCTCGGCGGCAATACGAGCAGCCTGGCGAGCCAGCAGTCCTGGATCACCCAGCGCCTGGCCGATAGCGCCCGCCCCGCGCATGCGTTCGTCTTTTCCCACAAGCAACTGCTCGGTGGCAACCACAAGGACAACCTGTTCGGCGCCAATATCGTCAGCAGCGACCCGGGCGACGGTTATGGGGTGACCGGGCTCGCCGGCGCGAATCTCACGGCCATGCAGGCTAAGCAAGCCGCCGAAGACGCCTTCATCACCTCGCTGAACCAAAACGGCGTCCACTATCTCGTCACCGGTCACGACCATCATCACGTCGACTCGATCGTCAAGAGCCCGCTCAACCCGGCCATGACAGTCCACGAGATCATCAGCCAGTCGGATAGTTCGAAGTTCTATACGCCGGGCTCGCCCTATTCCGCCAATGAAATTTCGATTTCCGAGGACCTGTACGAGGTCGGCGACCCGTACGCCCGGCATCGCGTACCGCAGCTCGGCGTCGAACTCTG
>CAZWMF010000067.1:0-11602 GCA_964634535.1 uncultured Opitutaceae bacterium
GGCCTCCAGCCCGCCCCGCCCCCGGCCGTCGCGGCGGCCCGCGCGGCGCTCGGGGCGGACGGCCGCTTTGTCGTCGCCTATTCGGGCAACCTGGGCCGGGTCCACGATCTCGAGGCCGTGCTCGATCTGGCCGCGGCCTTGCGGACCGAGCCCGGGATCCTCGTCCTGATCCTGGGCGGCGGCCCGCTCCGCCCGGCCCTCGAGCGGGCGGCCGCCGCCCGCGGACTCGACGCGGTCCGGTTTGGCCCGGCGCGGCCGCGAACGGATCTGGCCGCCACGTTGTCGGCCGCCGACGTCCATCTGGTCACCTTGCTGCCCGGCTGCGAGGCCTTCGTTTTCCCGAGCAAGCTGTACGGCGCGGCCGCGGTCGGGCGGCCGGTGTGGTTCATCGGGCCGGCGGCGAGCGACGCGGCGCGGCTCGTCCGCCGCCAGGGCTTCGGCCAAACCTTCGAGCGCGACCAGACCCCCCAGGCGGCCGCGGCCCTGCGGGAACTCGCCCGGCGCCCCGAATTGGTCGCCGCCTACGGCCAGGCGGCGCTGCGGTTTGCGCGCCAATGCGGCGACGGCGCGGCCGCCGCCCGCGACTGGGATGAATGGGTTTCCGCTTCTCCCCCGCGCCCCGGTCCCCCATAGTGCCGCCACCCCCGCCATGACGACCAGCCGCAAGGCGATTCTCGTCCTGCTCACTCTCGACGCGTCCGCGACCGTCCTGGTGTTTAACATCACCAGCTATTATCGCGGCATTCCCGAGCACTTTCTCGTCATGCCCCTCTTGGCCCCGCTGGGCTTCCTGGGGATCGCCACCTACCTGATCGAGGGCTACCGGGCCCGCACCAACATGCAGAGCCTGGACTACATGGCCCTGCACATTCTCGCGCTCACCTGCGCGATGCTGGCGACCTTGCTGCTGGCCTACGCCTTCCTGCCGTCCGGCTTCGAGATCCAATCGAGCCGCGCCGTGATCATCTTGAGCTTTCTGGCGCTGATTCCGGTGACCCTGGGCTGCCGCCATCTCGTCGGCCAGCGGATCGGCCATTTGCGCCGCGGCCGGTGCCTGTTGTTCGTCGGCGATGCGGAGAGCCGCGCGATTTTTCGCGACGAGTGCCGGCAGATGCGGGTCAGCCAGCCGGTCGTGTTCGCCGGCCCGCCCAGCACGGGCGAGTCCGATCCGGTGCGGCCCTTCGACGACATGCTGCGGGAAATCCGCGAGGGCAAGCTGCCGGTCGAGGCCATCGTCCTGCGCGAGTCCAACCGCGACCTGCTCCCGGAGACCGCCCAGGAACTCGTCAACCTTTACTTTGGCGGCATCCCGACCTACCCGCTCGAGCTGTTTCACCAGGTCTACTGGCAGAAGATTCCCCTGTATCGGCTGAATCCCACCTGGCTGTTCCAGGAGGGTTTCCAGATCGCCCGCGAACCGGTCTTCGAGCGGATCAAGCGGGCGAGCGACCTCGTGTTCGCGGTGGTTGGCCTGGGGCTGGCCGGCCCGCTGATCGCGCTCGCGGCGATCGCGATCTGGCTCGACGACCGCGGCCCGGTGTTCTTCTACCAAACCCGCGTCGGCCGGTTTCGCGTGCCCTTCCAGGTGGTCAAGTTGCGGACCATGCGCTCGAGCCCCGAGGCGGGCGATCCCTACACGCGGGCCCAGGACGCGCGCGTCACGCGGGTGGGCCGCTTCCTCCGCCGCGTCCGGCTCGACGAATTGCCGCAGCTGTGGAACGTGCTCAACGGCGAGATGAGCTTGATCGGCCCGCGCGCCGAATGGGACCGGCTGGTCGCCGACTACGAGCGCCAGATTCCGTGCTACTCGTACCGGCACCTGGTGAAGCCCGGGATCACCGGGTGGGCCCAGGTCAACTACCCGTACGGGGCCACCCTCGAGGACACGGTGCGCAAGCTCGAGTACGATCTGTATTACATCCGCCACTTCTCTTTCCTGCTCGACGCCTCGATCACCCTGCGCACCGTTCAGATCATGCTTTTTGGCAAGGGGCGATAGTCCGGCGCGAAACCCATGGCGCACCAGCCTTACGACTTGATCGTGCTCGGCGGCGGCTCGGCCGGCTTCAACGCCGCGCGCACCGCGGCCGACCTGGGCCGGAAGGCCGCGATCCTCGACGGCGCCCGCGACTTGGGCGGCCTGTGCATCCTGCGCGGCTGCATGCCGTCCAAAACGCTTCTGTACAGCGCCGAGCGGCTGCACCAGGCCCGGGAGGGCCGCCGCTTCGGCCTGCGCATCCCGTCGGCCCGGGCCGATCTGGCGGCGATCCAGGCCCGCAAGCGCCGGATCATCGCCGAATTCGCGCAGCACCGCCTGCGCCAGCTCAAGGCCGGGCGGTTCGATCTCGTGCCGGCGAACGCCCGCTTCCTCGACGCCCGGACGGTCGAACTAAGCGACGGGCGCCGGCTCACCGGACGGCACTTCCTCATCGCCACCGGCTCGCGGATCAGCGTGCCGCCCGTCCCCGGACTGCGCGAAGCCGGCGCCTGGACGAGCGACGATTGCCTCGATCTGACGCGCGCGCCCCGCAGCTTGATCGTCCTCGGCGGCGGCTTGGTCGCCGTCGAACTCGCGCAGTTCTTTGCGCGGATCGGCGTGCGGGTCACCCTGATTCAGCGCAGCGCCCAGCTCCTGCGGGAGCATTCCCCGGAAGCGGCCGCGGCGGTGCGGGCCGGCCTGGAGGCCGACGGCATCGAGGTGCTCACCGGCACCGCGATCGAGCGGGTGGCCCGGACGCGCTCCGGCTTCACGGTGACCTTCCAACACGCGCGGCGGCGGCGCGAACGGCGGGCCGAGCGCCTCCTCAACGCCCTGGGCCGCGAAGCGAACACCGCGGGACTCAATCTGGCCGCGGCCGACGTGAAGCTTCGGCCCAATGGCCAGGTGCGAACCAATCGGTTTCAGCAAACCAGCGCTCCCCACATCTATGCGGCCGGCGACTGCGCCGGGCCGGTCGAGATCGTGCATATCGCCGTCCAGCAGGGCGAACTCGCCGCCCGCCATGCCGCCGGCGACCCGCGGGCCCGGCCGATCGACTACCGCCAGATCCTGAGCGTCGTCTTTACCGATCCGGCGCTCGCGACCCTGGGCGTCGCCGAAGCCGAGCTGCGGGCCAAGGGCGTGGCCTATCTCGCCGCCTCCTACCCCTTCGACGATCACGGCAAGTCGATCCTCATGGGAGTCCGGCGCGGATTCGTCCGCGTGTTGGCCGAGCCGCGCCGCGGCCGGCTCCTCGGGGCGGAGATCGTGGGGCCCGAAGCGGGCGAACTCATCCACTGTCTGACCGGACCCCTGGCTTTGCGCGCCACGGTCTTCGACCTGCTGCGCGCGCCCTGGTACCACCCGACGCTGGCGGAGATTCTCACCTACCCGCTCGAAGAGATCGCGGGGAAGATCACCGCCGAGCGGCGACGCCGCGGTCGGGCTTAGCCCAAGCGGAAAAGAAAGCCCCAAGACGCGCGTCACCCCGATCGCGCAAGCGGCGGCAAAGCTCGCGGCCGGGGAAAAGCGCACACGGTAAGCGGCGAATGCGCAGTCCCAGCTGCGCGGTCGGCAAAGTCAAGTCGCTCGATCGCGGGCGGTCGCTGAAGTACCGCCGCTATAAGCGAACAATCGCGGCAAGACTTTGGCAGGGCCCGATGTTCGTCCAATACTTGGAGTGCGGCGATCCGTGTCTCGCAGTCCGTCCGTCCCAGCAATGCGAGAACGGCGAGTGCAATGAGCCACGGCCAACCGCTGGGCCAGTTTCGCCCCAGGACAATTGGGCCGAGCGCCAAACCTACGCCGAGAGTCCCGATGGCGCCCAGACCGATCCGCGCGCAGTCTCGGCGACGGGAAAGTTCTTTGATCTTTGCGGCCCGAAAGGCTGAATCGTTGATCGCTTGCCGAAATAAATCGGTGTTCTTCATGGGGATTGCTTTGGCAAGATCGAGTCGGTCTTGCGGTAGAGTAGCGCTGTCCTGAAGCAACTCCCGGTTCGCGCCAACCCGAACCCGCGTCTTATTTTCTTCCGATGCGTCTCCGCCGGATCGGCCGAATCTAGTTAGAGCTTCAAGCGCGACCGGAGCTTGGCCAGCATGCCCCCGCTAATCCCCTTGACCCGACGCAATTCGTCGAGGGAGGCAAACGGCCGCTTCCTGCAGACGGCGCGGGCGAGCGCGGGCGACAGACCGCCAAGCGTCACGAGGTCCCTTTCGGCGGCCGCGTTGATTGAGATGACCGGCACGTCCGTCGTTGGCGGGCGGGCGGGCTCGCCTTGCTTCAAATCGGCGCCTACCGCCGGTTGTACCGTTCGATTGCGGGACGAAGCGCTCGGCTCGGCTGCCGAACGGACGGTCGATTCGACTGGCGTGACCCGCCGCGGCTCCACCGGGTCAGGCGGCGTGGCCCCGCGCGGCGTGGCCGCCCCCGGTGCCTCAAAATTTAGCGGAACCGAGAAATCGGTGTAATCCCGGGTGAGGTATCCGATTTCCGTCCACTCGCGCAGCATCAAGGCCAAGTGCCAGCGCCCGGGCGGCGGGGGTGAAAACGCCAGATCGAAGTCGGCCGCCGGCCAATTGCCCTGTCCCGCCAAGCTGCCCGTGACGACGCCGGCCAGGTGAAAACCGGCAAACGAACCGCCGTCATAGGGCGCCCGTAGGGCCCAAAGCTCCAACGCGAGCGTACCGCTGCGGTTCGCCGCGTCGCGCGGGTTTTCAATTCGCTCAACCCATAGGCGAACTCGGTCGCGGTCGATGCGATAGCCGATTTCGCCGCGCATCCGCGGCTGAATGAATCGCTCGGGGCGCGGGTAGACGACAAAATCGTGGACTTCGTCGAATCCCCATGGCCGTTGGGCCGCCAACACCAGGACCATGAAGAATTCGCCGTCTTTGGCGGGAGGCCGGGCAATCGCGGTCAGATCGATGGCGTGAATCGCATCGGCGATCTCGCTCATCGGCGGCAACCCAACCTCCGTCACAACGTGGCCAATGAGATCCTGGAGGGTGGTTGGCCGAGCCGGGCAAGCCCACAATTGGAGGGCCCAGCGGCGTTGGTGGGCGGCGGAATTGAGAATGGTGAAACCGGCATGCAGATCCGTGCGGTCACCGGTGATACGGTAACCATGCGGCGGAGAGATCCGGGCCCAGGCGAGCAGGGAACTTGGTTCGCCGGTCTGGTTGAAAGCTGGCTGATTCATGGCAGTGAATGAGGTTCGGGTTATGGGCTTCTCGGTATGCGCCGCCTTGGGGCGGCGAGAGGATTTTCGGGAACCCGGACCATGGAACTAGGCGCGCGGGAGCGGGTTCGCCGCGCCGGCGCAGTTAACCCACTGGTCTTGGGTGGATCTCGGGGAAACGGCGATTTCGAAAAACCGCTCAAAAATCGCCTGTCCGACCTGGTTCAAGTCGAGCTGAAACTGATCGACATACTCGTGCAGCCCTTTCCGCGTAATGTCGTCGACGGTTACTGTGGCCAGGTGGTTACAGACCTGGTCCATGAGTTTCTCAGGCGCCCGAGGAAACCGATAGGGCGTTGACCCCACGGCTACCGCGTCGAGCGCGTGGCGCGCTGCCTCCGCACAAAACCGTATGGACCGGGGAAATTCGCAGCCGAGGACCAAAAACTCGATGACGCCGCGCGGTGAGATCCGGCCGTGCTGTTTGCAATACATCTCGAACGCGGCGGCCGAGCGCAGTACCGCACCCCATTGGATGTGATGAAATGGCGTGCCCCCATCCTCGGGAGAACCCAGCAGGACAGTGTACTTCATGTCCAGAATTCGCGAGACTTGGTCGGCGCGCTCCAACATTCGTCCGATCTGGGTGAAATGCCAACCGGTCCCGCGGGTCATCGTGGCGTCGGTGATTCCGCTGAACAGATGGCTGGCGAGGACGACTTCGTGCAGGAAATGGGTCAGGCAGTCGACGTCCATCGGCCGCGCGGCGTCCCCCTTGACCATGAGATAGAACTTGTTCAACTGCAGCCACATCGCCGAGGATATCACTTCGCGCACACTGCGGGCGTTGGCCCGCGCCGCCTGCACGCAGGATGCGATCGAGTTGGGATTCTGATCGTCGGAGACGAGGAACTGGAGAACGTTTTCCTGCGAGGCCACGTCATACTGTTTGGCGAATGCGTTCTGGTCGCCCAGGGCATTGACGAGCGATTGCCAATCTTGATCCTCCCCGGGCGGAGCGTCCAGGACGAGCTGCAGATGGACGTCGACGAGCCGAGCGACATTCTCCGCCCGTTCCACCGAACGCGCCATCCAATAGATTGCTTCGGCAACACCGCTTAACATACGACCTCCTTGATTTTGACGGTTGCTCCCGCCGCGGCGGGCGGCCGGGCCATCTGCTCGGCGCCCGACGAATCCGCCAACACCCAAGTGTCCTTGCTCCCGCCGCCCTGGGAGGAGTTCACCACCAGCGAGCCTTTCTTGAGGGCGACGCGGGTAAGCCCACCGGGAAGGACGAATATCCCTTTGCCATACAAGACATAGGGTCGCAGGTCCACATGGCGGCCCTCAAAATGGTCGCCCACGATGGTCGGCACGCGTGAAAGCGCCAACGTGGGCTGGGCGATATAGTTGCGGGGTTGGGCCTGGATGCGCTCGGCGAATGCCTCCCGTTGCGCACGGGTGGACTGCGGCCCCACGAGCATTCCATAGCCACCGGACTCGTTGACCGCCTTGACCACCAACTCGTCCAGGTGGTCCAGGACGAATTGCCGATCGGACGCCTCCGCGCAAATCCGGGTCGGCACATTGGGCAAGATCATCTCCTCGCCCAAATAATAGCGGATCATCCGCGGCACATAGGCATAGACCGCTTTGTCATCGGCAATCCCGTTGCCCGGCGCGTTCGCCAACGCCACGTTACCTGCCCGGTAGGCCGCCATCAGTCCGGGTATCCCGAGCAGGGAATCTTGGCGGAAACAGTGCGGGTCCAGAAAGTCGTCATCGATGCGCCGGTAGATGACATCGACCCGCTCAAAGCCCTGGGTCGTCCGCATCATCACCACCGCGTTTTCAACCGCGAGATGCCGCCCTTCAACCAGCTCGATTCCCATTTGTTGCGCTAGAAATGAATGCTCAAAATAGGCGGAATTGTGGTGCCCCGGCGTTAGGAGAACCACGCGCGGCTTGCGGCTTGCATCCGGCGCCAAGTATTCGAGCATGGCGCGCAAATCACTCGGATAACTCGCGACCGGTCGGATCTTCGAATGGGCGAATAACGTCGGGAAGAGGTTCTTCATCACCCGCCGATTCTCCAACACATACGAAACGCCCGAAGGGCAACGGAGATTGTCTTCCAGAACGTAATAGTGCCCGTCGGCGTGCCGCACCAAATCGGAGCCGGTGATATGGCACCAGATACCGCGCGGCGGATTCAACCCCACGCACTGCGGCCGGTAGGATTTGGCCGATAGAATCATCTCTCGCGGAATGACGCCATCGTTCAGGATCTTCTGCCCGTGATAGACATCGTCGATAAACAGGTTGAGCGCCTGGATGCGTTGCTGAAGCCCCCGCTCGATGCGCCGCCACTCCGCCGCCCCAACGATCCTCGGCACAACGTCGAATGGAAAGATCTTCTCCACGCCGGCGCCCCCTCCGTAAACGTTGAAGGTGATGCCCTGCTCTAGGAGTTCTTTTTCCGCCGCCTTCTGCCGGTTCAAGAGAAGTTCGGTCGGTAGAGACTGGATGCCCGCCATGAGCCCTGCGCAAACGGGGCGCGGGCGGCCGTCGGGCATGACCATTTCGTCGAAAAATCCGCCCACCTCATAGTCGGCCAATGCCGGATTTGTCCGCGGGTCGAGCGGACCGACCGGGTCACCGGTCGGTATCCACTCGCCGCATCGAATCGGGGGCGGGCTCCACGGTTGGGTTGACGCCCAGAGCAACGCATTTGCGTTATTCGGGTGGTACATGGTGCGCTCCTTAAGGGATTTAGTCTGGGTGGGACGATGGGCTCGGCCTCCCGGGGCCAGTAAGTTCACGGCACCAAGCATAACGCGACAGCGGCGCATCGGTGAAGTCAGGCAAAGAGAGATTTGGCGTCAGGGAATCCCCGGACCGGCGGACCGCCGGCCGCATCGCCGGACGCCGGATCAAGACTCGCCGCCCCTCCCGTCAAAGCGATTGAATATTGGTGTTTTGGATACCCGGTCGTCCACCGCAGGGAGGACGGGCGGGACCGCGCCTCCCCCGTCTTTCCCCATCCGTCAGGGCCGGATCGCACCGTCCCCCGAACCGGCGGGGTGAGCGGCCGCCCCCCCCCGCTCGGACGCGGCCTCACCGAGTCAGCGGGCCGGTCGATTCCGTGTCGGCCAACCAACCCTGCCGCAACGCATACTTGACGAGCTGCGTGCGTCCTTGCAGGCCAAGTTTTTCGGCGACGCGCACCCGATATGTTTCGACGGTCTTGACGCTCAAATCGAGGCGTCCGGCCGTCTCCTTGTTGCTGTAGCCCCAGGCAATCAGGCGCAAAACCTCCTTTTCCCGTTCGCTCAATTGCGCATTGGCCTTGTCCCGCTTCCCGGCCGACGCGCTGGTCACCTGACGCTACAAGGCTTTGCCGGCAAGCGAGGGTTCGAAATAAACCTGTCCCTTCGCAACGAGATTGATTACCTGAACCAACTCGCTGGCCGGTGACCGCTTGAGAACATAGCCGACCGCGCCGGCTTTGCACAGCTGGCTCAAATAGCTTTCGTCCTCGTGGGCGGTCAGCGCAATGACCTTGATTGCCGGGTATTGACGCCGGAGGAGCTCGGTGGCTTGCAAGCCGTTTAGCTCGGGCATTGACAGGTCCATCACCACGATGTCCGGCTTCAACGCTTCGACCTGCTGAATCGCCTCCTGGCCGTTGGCGGCTTCGCCGACGACTCGCAGGCCCGGCTGGCTGTCGATAAAACACCGTAATCCCTCGCGGACCATCTTATGGTCGTCAGCGAGTAGTATCTTCAAGGTCTTCATGGTGGCGCCTTCCCTTTGGCCCCGAGCGGCAAACGGGCAAAGACGGTGGTCCCAGTCGCGGGGGCCGATTCGATGGTCAAGGTACCCCCGGCCAGCTCAACGCGTTCCTGCATTCCGAGCAGACCCAATTTACCCGGTCCGGCCGGGGCCTCCAGGACCGCTTGGGCCTCAAACCCTCGTCCATCGTCTTCGATGATGAGGGAAACAAAGGTGGGGCGCCGCTCCAGCAGCACGCTGACGCGTTTGGCGACGGCATGCCGGGTCACATTGGTGAGCGCTTCCTGGGCAATCCGATAGAGCGTGGTTTCCAATTCTTGGGCCAGGCGATTGGCCTCCAAATTCCCCCCGATGTGAAGCTCCACCGGCACGCCGGCATTCAAAGACCATTCTTCAGTATAACGCCTTAACGCGAGCTCCAAACCCATGTCGTCCAGCACCGACGGTCTGAGTTCCCAGGCCAATCGGTGAAGGTCGCGCATGAGGCCTTCCGCCAAACTCTCAAGCTTCTTGATTTCCGCTTCGACCCCCGGAGCCAGGCGGCCTGGCCGAGACAAATTTTGCAACCCGAGCTTGAGCGCCGTCAGATCCTGCCCCAGCCGATCATGCAATTCGCGCGAAATCCGACCGCGTTCAATCTCCTGCGCTTCGGCCAAATGCCGCCGGACCAACTGGTGTGCCTCCTCAACGCGCCGGCGCTCGCGGATCTCCGTCTGCAGGAGTTCATTCAGGGCGTACAGTTCCGCCGTGCGTTCCGTCACTTTCTCTTCCAGTTGCGCGCGTTCCACTTGCAGCGCGGCATCAACCCGTTTGAGGGCCTCTTCGCTCCGCTTGCGCTCGATCGCGTAGCGAAGCGAGCGCGCCAGTTGACGCCCGTAGGCCTGCCCCTTAATCAGGTAATCCTGGATGCCATGGCGTACGGCTTCCGTGCCGATGAGTTCATCATCAATGCTCGTCATCACGACAATGGGGACCGTGGGAGCCTCCGCGCGTGCGCGGATAAAGGTTTCCGCGCCCGCGCTGTCGGGCAGCGTAAGGTCAAGCAGGGCGACATCGAAGCTCGCTCGCCGCATCTGCGCCAAGCCCTCCGCCAACGTCTCGGCGTGCGTAAACTCGAATTGACCCAGACCGTCTTGCGCGAGCGATTCCTCCACCAGCACCGCGTCGGACGGACTATCGTCCACCAAGAGGACCCGCAGCGCTGGTATGCTCATGATGACGAACCCGGTAAGACCGATTTTCCCTTTGGTAGTAAACCGGCCGATGGCCGCAGCCGATCAGGCGGCGGGGCCGGTCGACGGCGACCGAATGGCCGGCCCCGCCGAGGGCAAGGTCACCAACATCAGCCAGAACGATTCAATGGAGCGGACGACGCTCAAGAACTGCTCAAAATCCACGGGCTTGGTTATATAACAATTCGCGTGGAATCGGTAAGCCTGGAGGACATCTTGCTCGGCGCGGGATGTGGTCAGCACCACCACCGGAATCGTTTTGAGGCGGTCGTCCGATTTTATCTCGGCCAGCACCTCGCGACCGTCCTTGCGCGGAAGATTCAAGTCCAGCATGATCAAGTCCGGTCGCGGCGCCTCGGCATACTTCCCCTGTCTCCGGAGAAATTCCAAAGCCTGCACTCCGTCCTCCACCATACTGAGGTGATTGCGGACCTTGGCTTCCTGCAAAGCCTCGACCGTAAGCTCGGTATCACTTGGGCTATCTTCGACCAGCAGGATTTCCACCGGGCGCGCGTCAATCGTTGTCATGGCATCGCTTGTCTGTAGCAGTTGTCTCCGGGAGTGAGAAGTAGAATGTCGAGCCTTGTCCGGGCACCGACTCGACCCAAATGGTGCCGTCGTGGCGCTCGACCACCTTCTTGCAGATCGCGAGGCCGATACCCGTACCGGAATATTGTTTCCGGGTGTGCAAACGCTGGAAAATCTGGAAAATACGTTCGAAATATTGCGCTTCGATGCCAATGCCATTGTCCCGCACCGATATGACCCAGCGGTCCGGCAGCGGCTGAACGCCCACGTGGATCTCCGGCGGTCGGTCGCGGCCAAACTTAATCGCGTTGCCGATGAGGTTCTGGAAGACCTGCATCATTTGGGTGGCGTCCACCGTCAGCGTCGGCAGGGGGTCAGCGGTGATTCTGGCCTGCGCGCTGGCGATGCGGGATTGGAGATTGTGCAAAGCGGCCTGCAAGGCCACGTTGAGGTCCGTGGGCAGAAAATCCCCACCGCGCGTGCCGACTCGCGCAAAGGCGAGCAGATCGGAAATGAGACGCTCCATGCGCTCGGCCCCCTCGGCGGCTCCGGCGATATATTCGAGCGCCTTCCCCTCAACGTACTGGGGAAAACGGCGCTGAATCAATTTAACGTAGCCGCCCACGGCCCGCAACGGCTCCTGCAGATCGTGCGAGGCAATGTAGGCAAACTGTTCAAGATCGCGGTTCGATCGTTTGACTTCGTCAGCCGATTGTTGGAGCGCGGCCTGGGTCCGCTTCCGGGCGCTGATGTCGTTCTTGATGGCGACGAAATGGGTGATTTCCGCGCCGCCCGAACGCACCGGGGTGATGGTCATTTCCTCGTCGTGTAACGAACCATCCTTGTTCTTGTTAACGATTTCCCCATGCCACGCTTCGCCCTTGA
>CAZWMF010000068.1:0-6877 GCA_964634535.1 uncultured Opitutaceae bacterium
CGGGAAGCGGGTGGCGCGGCATGCCTTTGCGAACGCGTTCTGGCGCTTCGTCGGGCGTCACCGCGCCATATGCGAGACTGTAATACCCGACAACCCGGGAACCGCGCAACGCAACGTAGGTGCGCGCGGACCCGCTTCCCACACTCGACAAGGCATGCTTGCGCAGGAAGTCGTTCAGCTCCGCGACGCCGCAATCGAACGCGGACAAATCGTGCGCTGCCGTCAGCACCGAAGGGCCTGACAGCGGCTCGTCAGACATCGAAGACGCTCGGATCGGTCAACAGACGCCGCAGATTCGGCTTGTCCCGCGGGGGCTCGTCAAGACGCCGGCAGAATGCCTCCCACTGTTTGGGACCGAGCGGGAAAAGGGTCGTCGAAGCGATTTCTTCGCGGGCCTGCCGGGTGGAACTCTCCAGGACGAACTGTGAAAGGCCGAGATGCCGAAGCTGGGCAGCCTGCTCGAGCAGCCGCTTGTGCTGGGGCGACGTTCGAATGTGAATGGTGGCGGACTTGGTGGCTGCTCGGGCCATAATCGATGAAAATAGCGGTCGAAAATTGCTTGTCGATACAAGTGCTACACAATTATTTCATGATTCTGCTAGTCAGCAGGTAAACACGTTCAATATGCACTCTTCATGAGGCCGAAATGAGGTGAGTCGGCACGCCGTCAATAACGACTGACCTCCGTCTCCTGGCACATATTTGTACGCTATTTCGGGCAGTGCGAGAAGGCCCGCCTGGATTGCCTAGGGCAAATTCTAAGTATTGGCGGTCTGTCTTGCGTCCTTAAGAAGCAGAGCGACACGCTGGGGATTCATCGGCAGCGGTTCGAATCCGTATTGGCCATGGAACTGCGCGACCTTGCCGTTCTTGGCGTGGACCAGCAGCGCCCGGGCTCCGATGATTTCGGCAGCCTGCAGGAAGCGGAGGACCGCGTCGCGCAAGAGAAGGGTTCCCAGTCCCCGGCCCTGCTGAGTGCGATCAACGGCAAGCCGGCCCAGAAGGACGATCGGCAGCGGTTGGTTTCGAGCCAAGCCTTTGGTCAGGCGGGCACTGGCCGCCGTCGCGTCGACCGAACCGGCGGAGAGTGAGTAATAGCCGATGACGTGGGCGTCCAAGAGAACGACGTAGATCCGGGCTCTCCATCCCATAAAAAAACGCCAAACCCGCTAAGCGGTCACGCTAGTTGTTGGTAATCAATTTTTGCCTTTCAAGTCCCGAACCTCGCGCTCTTCCAAGCTGCGCCCCGACCATCACGTGAAGGTCACGCAAGCGCGGGCCGGCGATGCGGCGCAAGCAGAGAAGGCGGCCATCGATGAAACCGTGAAAGCCTATACCAACGCGAACCACGATCTAGCCACCGGAAAGCGGGCTGTTCCGGGCGCCTTGCGCCGAAATTTTTGGGTTTTACATTGTGCCTTTCAGCCGGTCAGAAACACCCTTTCCTGATTCGCCCTTTCCGCAGAGATCACCCAATTCCATGGTCCGATAGTGATACGACAATTTGCCTCACTGTTTGCCCTGTCGCTGGGCCTCGGCCTCACCGGCCATGCGGCCAGTTTTACCGCCTCGCTTGACCGCGACAGCATCGCGCTGGGCGAGAGCGCGACCTTGGCGTTGAATTTCGAGGGCGGTCAGCCCGACAGCGCGCCCGTGCCGGACGTGCCCGGCCTGGAGATTGTCGCCATAGGCAACTCGCAGAACGTCAACATCGTCAATGGCCAGATGACGGCGACGGTCACGGTCACCTACTCCGTCACGCCGCGGAAGACCGGCACCTTTGTCATCCCGGCCATGACCGTCCAGATCGACGGCAGCCCGCTTTCCAGTTCGCCCTTGCGATTGAACGTGAGCCCGGCCGAATCGCCGCCCGCGGCGGCCATCAATTCGGGTTCCGAGGTCGCCTTCATGACGCTTTCGCTGCCCTCGGGAAGCCTTTACGTCGGTCAGACGCTTGCGGCGCAGCTGCAGATCTGGCTGCGCGACGACGTGCGCAACTTCAGCAACTTTCATTTTACCGGCCAGCCGGCCAACGGCTTCGTCATCGGCAAGATGGTCCAGGGCCAAAGCCACACGGCTCAAGTCGGCCACCGCATCTACACGGTCATCCCGCTCACCTTTGCGCTCACCGTCACGAATACCGGTGCCCTGAGCCTGGGCCCGTTTACCGCCGGTGCGACCTACTGGGTGCCCTCGGGCAATGGATTGGGCGAAGACCCGTTTTTTGGCCGGATGTTTAACACGGGCGAGCCAAAGCGAGCGTCGCTGGCCACCGAGACGCTGCAAGTCACCTCGCGGCCTCTGCCGAAGGAGCGGGTTCCGGCGGATTTCAACGGCGCGATCGGCGATTTTAGCCTGAACGCGACGGCCGGACCGACGACCGTTGCGGTTGGCGATCCGGTGACCCTCCGCGTGAAGATTTCCGGACGGGGCGCGCTCGACGCGGTCACGGTGCCCACGCCGGCCGCTAATGGCTTCAAGGTGCTCCCGCCCACATCGAAGGTCGAGACCACCGACCAACTCGGGCTCGAGGGCAGCAAGTCCTTTGAGGAAATCTTCGTCCCGCAAACCGCCGACGTGCGCGAACTGCCGGCGCTTTCATTCTCCTATTTCAACCCCGCCGACGGCCGGTACCACTCGCTGACCCAGCCGTCCGTGCCGCTCACCGTGCATGCCGGCGGGGGAACGGCGCTGCCGGTTTTCGCCGGGAACCCAAGCGCGGCCGGCGAGAATCAAGCGCCGGCCGACATCATGCCGATCAAGGAGCGCCTGGGCAACCTCGAGACCGGCGCCGTTCCGCTCATTGGGCGCCGGGGTTTTCTGGCCGCGCAATGCTTGCCCGTGCTCGTGTTTCTCGCCGCGTTCGTTTGGCGCAAGCGCGTGGACCACCTGGCCAACAACCCGCGCCTGCGCCGGCAGCGGGCCGTCGCGCAGCGGCTCCGCGACGGCTTGGCCGATTTGCGCCGGCTGGCGGAGGCGGACCAATCCGCCGAGTTCTTCACGACCTTGTTCCGGCTTTTGCAGGACCAATTGGGCGAGCGGCTGGATTGTCCGGCCTCGGCCATCACCGAAAACGTGGTGGACGAACCGGCCCTCCGGCGCACCGCGCCGCGGGCGACGCTCGAAGCCCTGCGCGAACTCTTCCAGCGCTGCAACCAGGCGCGTTACGCGCCCGCCAGCGGCCGCGCGGAGCTGGCCGCGGTCGTCGCGCAATTTGAAAAGACCGTGGGCGAACTCCGGAATTCGAAGGCATGAAAACACTTTCCATCCTGGCCCTGGCCCTCATTTTCTCAGGGAGAGTCTACCCGGCGGATACTGGGGCCTTTTCGGCGGCGAACCGGCTATACTCGGAAGGACGCTTCGCCGACGCGGCCACCGCCTACGCCAGCATCCTGCGGACGGGCGCCGCCTCGCCGGCGCTCGATTTCAATTACGGCAATGCGGAATTCAAATTGGGGCATCTGGGCCGGGCGATCGCCGCATACCGGCGGGCCGCGTTGCAGGCACCCCGGGACCCCGACGTGCGGGCCAATCTTGAGTTCGTCCGCAACCAGGTGCCGGGACCGACGCGGCGCGAAAGCGCGTGGTCGGGCGGGCTCGGGCTCTTGTCCTTGAACGAATGGACGGTGCTGGTCGCGGCGGCATTTTGGCTTACGCTCATTGGCCTCGCGGCCGGGCAAATCCGCCCGGCGTGGCAAGCCCGCTGGCGCCGCCCCACCCTGGCCATGGCCGCCCTGACCGTCGCGGCGGGGGCGGCGCTCGGCTGCCAGGCGGCCAATCACTTCCTTAAACCGGTCGCGGTGATTGTCGCGCCGTCGGCGATCGCGCGCACCGGGCCGTTCGATGGGGCGCAGAGCGCTTTCACGGCCCGCGATGGCATGGAGCTGCAGGTCCTGGACCGCCATGACGACTGGGTGCAGGTCGCCGATGGCGCGGGCCACAGCGGCTGGCTCCCGGCCGCGCCGGTCGAAATCTTACCCGGCGCCTAGCCGACTTGACCAACCCAAACCCGTCCCAATCGACCCCCATTTGTCCATGAACTCAGGAATAAGCGCGATCAACGAAGCGGTGAAAGAGGCCAGCGCCTTCACGCACCCACTGTTTAGCGAACTCGGACAGGTCATCGTCGGCCAGCAGTACCTGACCGAGCGGCTCGTCATCGGCCTGTTGGCCAATGGCCACGTGCTGCTGGAGGGGGTCCCCGGGCTCGCCAAGACCCTGGCGGTCAAGTCATTGGCCCAATGCATCAACGCGAGCTTCTCGCGGTTGCAGTTCACCCCCGACATGCTCCCGGCCGACGTCGTCGGCACGCAGATATACAATCCGCAATCCGGCGCCTTCACGACGCGCAAAGGTCCCATTTTCGCCCATCTCGTGCTGGCGGACGAAATCAACCGCGCGCCCGCCAAGGTGCAGAGCGCCCTGCTCGAGGCCATGCAGGAAAAGCAGGTCACCATTGGCGGCCAGACGTTCCCGCTCGAGGAGCCGTTCCTCGTCCTGGCGACGCAGAACCCGATTGAGCAGGAGGGCACCTATCCCTTGCCCGAGGCCCAGCTCGATCGCTTCATGCTCAAGCTCAAGATCGGCTACCCGTCGCGCGCGGACGAGCGCCAGATCCTCGAGACCCGGGCGAAGACCTCGGGCATGCCGGTCGCCCGCGCGGTGGTCGAGCCGGCGCAGATCCTCCGGGCCCGCGAGGTCATCAACGACATCTACGTGGACGACAAGGTGAAGGACTACATCGTTGACTTGGTCTGCGCCACGCGCGACCCGGACCACTACAAGATCGCGGTCCGGGAGCTCATCCAGCTCGGCGCCTCGCCGCGCGCGACCATCGCGCTCACTCTCGCGGCCAAGGCCTACGCGTTCGTGAAAGGCCGCGGCTACGTCACGCCGCAGGACGTCAAAAGCATCGGCATGGACGTGCTCCGGCACCGCGTCGCCATCACCTACGAAGCGGAAGCCGAGGAGAAGACCAGCGAGATGGTCATCCAGAAAATCTTCGACGAATTGCCAGTGCCGTAAGCGCGCGGACCGTTCCCCGCATGACTCCCCGCGAAATCATCCGAAAAATCCGCCAGATCGAGTTGCGCACCAACCGCATCGTCACCGAAACGCTGGCCGGGCAATACCACAGCGTCTTCAAGGGCCAGGGCATGAACTTCGACGAGGTGCGCGAATACCAGCCCGGCGACGACGTGCGCGCGATCGACTGGAACGTGACCGCGCGGATGAACCACCCATTCATCAAGAAATTCGTCGAGGAGCGGGAGTTGACCCTCATGCTGGTCGTGGACGTCAGTGGTTCGGGCCGATTCGGTTCGCGCGACCAGTCCAAGCGCGAACTCGCCGCCGAAATCGCCTCCGTGCTGGCCTTTTCGGCCATCCGCAACAACGACAAAGTCGGACTCGTCCTCTTCACCGACGAGGTGGAGAAATTCATTCCGGCGCGCAAGGGCCGCACCCACGTCCTGCGCGTCATCCGCGAGGTCCTGTGCTTCGAGCCGAAGCGGCGCGGAACGGATCTGCCGAACGCGCTCGACTTCATGGCGCGCGTCACCGCCCACCGGGCGATCGCGGTCGTCGTGTCGGACTTTCTGGAAGGCGGACCGGCGGACCGGCGACCGGCGGCCGATCCGCTGGCCGCGCCGCTCTCCCGGACCCTGCAAACCTCGCTGCGCATGCTCAATCGCAAGCACGACGTCGTGGCCGTGCAGATCACCGACCGGCACGAACTGGAACTGCCCGCGCTCGGCCGCCTGGTCCTGGAGGACGCCGAGACCGGCGAAATCCTGGAACTGAACACGAGCCGCGCGGACCGCCGCGACGCGTTCGCGGCGCGCCGGCAAAAGCAAATCGGCGACCTGGCGCGGCAGCTGCGCTCATCGGGCATCGATTCGATCCAACTGCGCACGAACGAGGTCTATGGCGCCGCACTCGGCCGATTCTTCGAGACCCGCGAGAAGCGCCGCCGGCGCGGTGCCCACTGATCGATGACGGCAAATCCGACAACCCAACCCGCGGACCAGATCCGCGACATCAAGCCGCCGGTGGCGATCCCGAGCGGGTGGGCCTGGCTCGGGTGGACGCTCGGCGCACTGGCCATTTTGGCTCTATTGGGACTGGCCTGGCGGTATTGGCGCCGGCGCCGCGCGCAGGCGGCGATCGTTCCGCCCGTGCCCGCCCACGTGCGCGCGCGGACCTCGCTCGAGGCCGCGCTCGCGCTCATCGCCCAGCCCAAGCCGTTCTGCATCCTGGTCTCGGACACCGTCCGGCTCTACTTGGAGGAGCGTTTTGCCTTCCGCGCGCCGGAACGCACGACCGGGGAATTCCTGCGCTACCTGAGCGCGAGCGACCGGTTGTCGCCGGAGCAGAAGAAGAGTCTGGGCGACTTTTTGGAGAGCTGCGACCTGGTCAAGTTCGCCAAATACGAACCGGCGGAGGCCGAGTTGCGCGGACTCCATGCGGCGGCTTTGAACCTGGTCGTGGAAACTGAGCCGCGGGAACCGGCCGGAGGGGGCGCCCTTATCCAGCCGACGCAGGCGCGATGAGCTTCGCCCACCCGTACTTCTTGTTTGGCCTCCTGTTGCTGCCCGTACTTGCGCGGCTCAAGGGCGGGCGGGGCCGGGCGCCCGCATTCCTCTATTCGTCGGTCAGACTGGTCGAGGGCCTGACCCGCGCGCGCCGCTCCCGCGCCGGGGCCCTGCTCGCGGCGCTGCGCTGGCTCGTGCTCGCCGGCTTGCTCGTGGCGCTGGCGCAACCGCGTTTGGCGAACAGCCGGACGGAGGTCAAGGCGAGCGGCATCGATATCGTGTGCGCGCTGGACCTGTCGGGCAGCATGACCACCAAGGACTATGCCGCCGCCGGCCGGCCCGCC
>CAZWMF010000068.1:6887-11428 GCA_964634535.1 uncultured Opitutaceae bacterium
TGGCCAAGCCCGTCCTGGCGCAGTTCATCGCCGGCCGGCCCGACGACCGCATCGGCCTGGTGGTTTTCGCCGCGCAGGCGTTCATCGCCACGCCGCTGACGCTCGACCACGACTATTTGCTGGGCGACATCGACCGGCTGGGCATCGGCACGATCGAGTCGGACGCGACCGCGATCGGCGACGGGATCGTCACGGCGCTCAATCAACTGCGGCCGGTGAAGTCCAAGAGCAAAATCATCGTCCTGATGACCGACGGCGGGAACAATTCCGGCAAGATTGACCCGATCACGGCGGCCGGCGCGGCCCGGGCGCTGGGGGTCAAAATCTACACGATCGGCCTCGGCAATCGCGAAATCGTCCAGCAGCTGGGTTTGCCGCCGGGATACTTGCCGGACGAGGACACCTTGCGGCAGATAGCGCAGGCGACCGCCGGCCGTTACTACCGGGCCGACAACACCGAGAAGTTCAAGGCGATTTACGCCGAGATCGACCAGCTCGAGAAGTCGGAGGCCGTCGTCGACAAATATACCGAATACCAGGAGCTCTTCCCGTGGCTGGTTGCGGCCGGGCTGGCGCTCCTGCTGACCGAGCTGGTGCTGGGACAAACGATTTGGCGGCGGCTCCCATGAGATTCGAATACCCCCACCTGCTCTGGCTGCTCGCCGTCCTGCCCACCGCGCTCGCCGCGTTTTTCTGGTGGGCGCAGCGGCGGCGGCGCCGGCTGCTCGCGGAATTCATCGGCACGCGTCTGCTGCCGCAACTGACGATCGGCGTCTCCCCGGCGCGGCGCCAGATCCGGATGGCTCTGCTCGTGCTCGCCGTGGCGAGCCTGATCGTCGCCCTGGCGCGGCCGCAGCGCGGATTCGACCTGCAGGAAGTCGAGCAGCGCGGCCTGGACATCGTCGTGGCGATCGACACCTCGAAGTCCATGCTGGCCACCGACATCGCGCCCAACCGCCTCGAACGGGCCAAGCTCGCCGCCTGGGAGCTGGCGCAGCGGGCCGCCACCGACCGCGTCGGCCTCGTGGCATTTGCGGGCGAGGCCTTCCTGGAGTGTCCGCTGACGACCGACAACACCGCCTTCGCGCAAACCGTCCGCTCGCTCGACGTGAATTCCATTCCCGAGGGCGGCACGGCGCTCGCGGCCGCCATCGACACGGCGCGGACGGCGTTCAAGGAGAGCGCCCACTACAAGATCGTGGTCCTCTTGACCGACGGCGAAGACAACGCCAGCGAATCCGGAGGGCTGGCCGCGGCTCAAACGGCGGCCCAGGCCGGGTTGAAGATCTTCACGATCGGCGTCGGCACCGCCGCGGGAGATTTCATCCGGGTGACGGATGCGAACGGAAATTCCGACTACGTCCGCGACGAGAAAGGCGACGTCGTGAAGTCGCACCTCAACGAGCCACTGCTGCGGCAGATCGCCGCGACCACCGGCGGCTTTTATCTGCCGCTACAGGGCGCGCACACGATCGACACCTTATACGATCGCGGCCTGGCCCCGTTGCCCAAGACCCAGGGTGCGGCGCGGTTGCTGCGGCGCTACCACGAACAGTTTCAATGGCCCTTGGCGGCGGCGCTGGCGCTGCTCCTGCTTGAAATGTTCCTGCCGGAGCGCAAGGCCGACCCGGCCAAGCCTAAAGCGGGCCCCAGGCCGATCGCAACGATAGTGACGGTCCTGGCCGTCGCCGCCGTCCTCCGGCCGGAGGCGCGCGGCGAATCGCCGTCGGACGCGGCGCACGCGTACGCGACGCAGCATTTCGCCGAAGCCCAGCAGGCCTTCGACCGGCTGGCCGCGACCCATGCCGACGATCTGCGCTTTGTTTTCAATGCCGGCGCCGCCGCATATCGCGCGGGCAAGTTCGACGTGGCGCTGAAGGACTTTCAGGCGGCGACCCTCGCCCCGGATCTGCGGCTCCAGCAGGCGGCGTTCTACAATCTGGGCGACGCCCAGTACCGGTTGGGCGAGCAGCAATTCAAGCCGGAGTCCGCGGGGCTGGACGCGGTGGAGGCGGCATGGCGCCAGGCCGCGGACAGCTACGCCCACGCGGTCCAGCTGGATGCGAAGGACGGGGACGCTGCGTACAATCAGGCGTTCGTGAACCGCCAGCTCGCGGCCATCCGCGATTTGCGCGAAGCGATGCGGCGAGCCAAGCAGTCGGCCGACGAGGCGGTCCGCCGCAATGAGTTTCACCACGCCCTGGCGATCATGGAGAGCCTGAACAGTCCGATCGCCGCCCAGCGGTTCAAAGACTACGTTCAAAAGCTAAAGGACATCGATGCGATTGTCGTTCCCCCTGAGCGTTAGCCTGCTGCTGCTTGCCCTGGATTCAGCGTCCGCCCAAACCGCGGACGACTTCTTCAACGACGGAGCGCGACTGTACATTGCCAACAACACCCCGGCCGCCCTGAAAGAGGTGGAGGGCGGCTTGAAGGCGTACCCGGACAATCCGAAGCTAAAGAAGTTGGAAGCGCTTCTGAAAAAACCGCGATCGTCCTCCAGCAACGCGGCCCAGTCGTCGCAAGGCCAATCGCCGCCGGACCAACCATCGCCGCATCAGCCATCGCCGCCCCAGCAAAAATCCGGCGGCGGGCAAAGCCCGACCCCGCAGAGCCCGTCGGCGGCCCCGGAAAAACCGTCACCGTCGGATGAACCGGCCAAGCAACCCGCGCCGGAAAATCCTTCAGCCCAGAAGGGAACCGCGGAGTCGTCCGGCCAAGCGGCTGACGGTCAGCCGGGCGCGGCCGGCCAGATGACGCCGGAGGAGGCCAATCGCCTTCTGGACGCGCAAAAGGGCGATGAGCAAATCCTGCAGATGAAGCCGCCGGGCAAGCCGCCGGATAGCCAAGCCCCCGTCAAGGATTGGTAGCCCGACCGGGATCCGCATGCGCGGTCGACGCCCCATCGGGCAGCGCGACGGCCGAGCTTCGCAACCGCGGTTCCGATCGGTCCGCCGCGGACGGCGCACTCGCCCGGCACGCCGACCGGCTGCGGCTCCAACCTCGGCCAAACCAGGGCTGCAAACGTTCCCTAGTCTGCCAACGGCGGTCCGCCCAAGTCCAGGCCGGGGACGGTATCCTCCGATTCGGGTTTTGGCCCTTGGTTAACCGTCACCGGTGAGGCCAGGCCCTGGGCCACCGTCAGAACGTGCGGGGCGGTGGCTCTTGGGGTCCGGCCGGCCGGCGTCTTGGCCGCGCTCGGGTCGGTACGGGTCAGTACCAAGGCCCCGCGGGAGCGCGGCAACGATCCCGGGTGATTTCGCTGCAGAAAGTCGATCATCTTCTCGCGAATCTCACAGCGCAGATCGAACGAGGCCCCGGAGTTGGCCGCGCTTGCCAGGATCCGAACCTCGATCGTGTTGTCCCGGGCGTCGGTCACCTGCAAGCCCTTGACCTTCCGATCCCAGAGGGTCGATTGCTCGAGGATTCGCTCCAACTCGGTCCGCAACGCGTCGACCGGAGTCGTGTAGTCGAGGTAAAGGAACACCGTTCCCAGCAGGGCGGCGTTCGAGCGGGTCCAGTTCTGGAACGGCTTCTCGATGAAATAGGTAATCGGCAGCACCATGCGTCGCAAATCCCAGATCGCCACGACGACGTAGGTGAGCGTGATTTCCTCGATCCGGCCCCACTCGCCCTCGACGATGACGACGTCGTCGAGGCGGATCGGCTGGCTGAAGGCGATCTGGATGCCGGCCAACAGCGTGCCCAGGCTCCGCTGGGCCGCGATGCCGAGGACGATGCCCGCCACGCCGGCCGAGGCGAGGATACTGCTGCCCACCGACCGTACGGGGGCAAACACGGTCAGCATGCACGCGAGCGTCACCAGGACAACCAGGGCGACGAAGATCTTCTTCAAGATGCCGACCTGGGTCTGGATCTTGCGCGTGGCGAGATTATCGGCGACGTCGACCTTGTACTGGGCCTGTATCGACCGCTCCACCGTGTTGGCCAGGTCGCAGAATATGACCCCGATTGCGGCGATCAGCACCACGCTCATCGCCTCCTGCAAGGCGGCGTGGAAGCGCTCCGGGATGTCGAGCGTGGGCACGATCAGGAGGCCGGCGATCAACGGCAGGATCAGGCGCGCCGCCCGTGCGCCGACGGTGAGCAGAATGTATTCCCACTTGTTTCCCATCTGGCGCGACCAGGGCACCATGGCCTGTTCGAAAACGCGGATTAAACGGAACAGGAACCAAAACAGGTCGATCGCCAAGCCCGCCGTCTTGATCCAGCCGAGGAAGTCGAGCAGCACATCGGCGTAAACCTCGAAACGGAACACGAGGATCGAGAACGCGCCATAGCAGCCAACGATCGCCATCCCGACGAGGAACGGAGCCCGGGCTTGTCCGAGCGCAAGCCGCAGGATCGGGCTCGGGGCCTCGGGCCGCGGCTCGGCCGCCGCCATCTGGAGGACCGCCCGACGCGCATAGCGATGGGCAACGAGGATTAGCGCGGCCACCGCAGTCAAGACCAGTCCGCTCAGGAGCAATTGCAGGCCGCTCACGTACGGCAGCACGTCGTTCTGCGCCCAAGAACCGGTC
>CAZWMF010000069.1:0-781 GCA_964634535.1 uncultured Opitutaceae bacterium
TATAGTGGGAGTGTGGTGCCGACCCTCACGCCCCGCCAGGCCCTACTCGTGCTCAATGCGCTCCCGCAGGTTGGCCCGATCAGCGTGAACCGCCTGCTCGCCGCCTGCGCCGGAGACCCGAATGCGGCGTTGACCCTCGGCGGGCGGGCCGACGGATTCCTGCGTCCCCCGGCGCAACACGCTCTCGCCACCTGGTCCGACCGCTTCGATCCGTTTCGGGAAGAAGCGCGTCTGGCGGAGCTGGGCGCCGCATTCCTGATCGCGGCCGATGGCGAATATCCCCGCCTTCTCAAGGAAATCGGCGATCCGCCGCCCGGACTCTATCGCCTGGGCCGCCTGGATCCGGTTCATCCGGCCGTAGGTATCGTCGGAACGCGGCGCGCCTCGGCTTACGGCGAGGCCGTGGCCCGGCGGCTCGGGGCGGATCTGGCCCGGGCCGGTTGCACCGTGGTCAGCGGATTGGCGCTCGGGATCGACACCGCGGCGCACCGCGGCGCGGTCGAGGCCGGCGGCGCGTCCGTCGCCGTCTTGGGCACGGGCATAGATATCGTCTATCCCGATGCCAATCGGGATCTAGCCGATTCGATCGTTCGAACCGGGGCGCTGGTCTCCGAATTCCCCCTGGGCCGCGCCCCGGACAAGGTCGGGTTCGTGCGGCGCAATCGCATCATTTCGGGTCTGTGTTCGGCGATCGTGGTCGTCGAAAGCGACGCCGACGGCGGGGCGATGATCACCGCCAAATTCGCGGGAGAACAGGGGCGCACGGTGTGCGCGGTTCCGG
>CAZWMF010000069.1:791-11358 GCA_964634535.1 uncultured Opitutaceae bacterium
GTCGATCAACCCGCGAGCGTGGGCTGCCACCAGCTGATCCGGGACGGCGCTACCCTGGTCACAAATTCGTCCGAAGTCATCGGCGAACTCGGCGCGCCGATTCCTCTGGCTCTGTCCATCCGCGGACTGACGCCGGCGGGGGCATCTGGCGCCCTCCCGGCCGACGAACAGGCGATTCTCCACGTCTTGGACGACGGCTCGCAATGCTCGCTGGACGCGCTCAGCGCGCGCACCGGCCTGCCGGTCAACCGGCTGGCTCCGGCGGTGATGGCGCTCGAGCTAAACCGGCTTATTCGCAAACGCACCGATGGGTGTTTCGAGCGGCTTGGCTAGGGTTAACCGGGGGGCCAGCTGAGCTGCCGCTTGCCGAGCAGGTGGAGATGAAGGTGGGGCACGCTCTCGCAGGCGTCCGGCCCGCTGTTGATGACCAGGCGAAAACCGTTCGCCAGGCCCAACCGGCCGGCCATCTGAGCGGCCACGACCAGGAGGTGGCCCAGCAGGGGTTCGTCCTCGGGCGCGGCGGCGCTCAGCCGGCTGATCACGGTCTTGGGTATCACCAGCACGTGGACCGGCGCCTGGGGTTGAATGTCGTGAATGACGATGCAGCGATCGTCCTCGAACTCGATTTTCGCGGGGATTTCGCGGGCCGCGATTTTTTCGAAGAGGGTCTTGGCCATCCGCCCACTCTAGCGCGTCCCGGGCCTAAAGAAAGAGCAACTGCACCTGGTTATGGCGCGGCGTTCGGGCCGCCGTCAGTTCCTGGACGAACGCCAGGGCCTCGGCATAGTCGCGCCGCCGGCGCGGCGTCGCCCGCCGGCCGGCGGGCAAGAAGGCCGGCCGGAGGTTGGTCACCAACAGAGTGGATTCACGAAACGCCGCCAGACCGCGCAACCCCGCCATCAGTTCGGCCCGCGCAAACAAGGGGGTTGCCGAGTGGAGGGTGGTGGCGGCGTCCCAATGGAAAAAACCGCGTCGCTCCTCGGCATCCGTATAGAACCTCTCGAGCAGCCGCGCGGCGGCGGCCGTGAAGGCGTCGTCATATATCTTGGCCCACTGCGGATGCGTGCGGGTCTGCTCGCGGAGTTCGGCTAGACTGAAGGCGATCGCCTTCACGATCTGCTGGGCCAGATAGAGGTTGTCTCCGGTGACCCGGGAAAACAGCGCGTTGACGAAATGGAGCCGGCGCAATTCGTCGCGATCGGGCGGGGGCACGCTCACCCCGGGGGATTTTCGCGCTTCACCGGATTTCGGCCCAATGCGCTGATCTCATCCATGAATTCGGACACGTCCCGGAATTCCTTGTACACGGAGGCGAAGCGGACGTAGGCGACCTGATCGACATGGCGCAGGCGCTGCATGACCGCCTCGCCGATCGCGCTCGAGGGGATTTCGGTTTCGTAGGTGGCTTCCAGGGCGTCGATCGCGTCCTCGATCAGCATGTCGACCTGTTCGACGTCGATCGGCCGCTTTTGGCAGGCCGCGCGGATCGCCCGCGCGAGTTTCTCCCGGTCAAAGTCCTCCCGCCGACCGTTGCGCTTGATCACCACCATGCCGTCGCGCACCAGGGTCTCGGTCGTCGTGAAGCGGTGGCCGCACTCCAGGCACTCCCGGCGCCGGCGAATCGTGTTCCCTTCCTTGCTGATGCGCGAGTCGATGACCTTGTCCTCGATCGAGGTGCATTTGGGACAGCGCATGGGACGGGACGGTTAGTTCAGCTCCAGAAAATTCCTCAGAATGTCCATGCCACCCACTGTGGCGATCGATTCGGGGTGAAATTGCACGCCCCAGATCGGCAGCGTTCGGTGGCGCAATGCCATGATTTCGCCCTCCGCCGTGTCCGCGGTGATTTCAAGCTCGGCCGGCAGGCTCGCCCGTTCGACCAGGAGGGAATGGTACCGCGTGGCGTCGAACGGATTGGGCATGCCCCGGAACAGCTCGGTGCCCTGGTGCCGGATGGGCGAGGTCTTCCCGTGCATCAGGCGGTCCGCCCGCACGACGCGGCCGCCGAAGTAGTGCCCGATCGCCTGGTGGCCGAGGCAAACCCCCAGGACGGGCTTCTGACCGGCAAAGGCGCGGATGATTTCCAAACTGACGCCCGCTTCTCCCGGGGAGCAGGGCCCGGGCGAAATCAAAACCCGGTCGGGGTTCAGGGCGAGGGCTTCAGCCGGGCTGATCTCGTCGTTGCGAAAGACGCGCTGGCTCACGCCCAATTGCCCGAAATATTGGACGAGGTTGTACGTAAACGAATCGTAGTTGTCGATGACGAGCAGCACGGCGGGCAAGGATCGCGGAATGCGGTTGCCGACAACATAAGCAGACGTAAGCGTTGGAGGCAAACCCTCTTAACTTCCGGCAGTGTCTTCTCATTTCCAACTGCTTACGAAAGACGCCGTCACGGCGGCACGCCGCGGCCGCCTCGCCACCCGCCATGGGCTGGTGGAAACGCCGATATTCATGCCGGTGGGAACCCAGGGCACGGTCAAAGCGGTCACACCGGCGCAGCTTCACGAAATCGGCGCCCAGATCATTCTGGGCAATACCTACCATCTCAGCTTGCGGCCCGGGAGCACGCTGATCCGCGAGTTGGGCGGGCTGCATCGCTTTATGGGTTGGACCGGGCCCATCCTGACCGATAGCGGCGGATTCCAGGTCTTCAGCTTGGCCAAGCTCCGCGACATCCGCGACGAGGGGGTCGCCTTTCAATCGCACATCGATGGCGCCCGGCATTTTCTCGGCCCGCGGGAGGTCATGGGCATCCAGGCCGACCTGGGCTCGGACATCGCCATGGTTTTGGACGAGTGTCCGCCCTGGCCGTGCGCCCGGGATGAATGCGAGCGGGCGGTCGCGCGCAGCCAGCGCTGGGCGATGGAATGCCTGCGGGTGGCGGAAGAGTCGGGCTTTCTGGCGGCGGGCCACCAGGTCTTCGCGATCGTGCAGGGTTCGACCTTTGTCGATTTGCGCAGACAGGCGGCGGAAGTGCTGGGGGGCGCCGGCTTTTCCGGCTACGCGGTCGGCGGGGTAAGCGTCGGCGAACCGGAGCCGGAAATGTTGGCGCAGGTGGCCGCGACGATTCCCCACCTGCCCGAGGAGAAACCCCGGTACGCCATGGGCTTGGGTACGCCGGCCCAGTTGCTGAAGATGATCGCGCTCGGCGTGGATATGTTCGACTGCGTCCTCCCGTCCCGGGTGGCCCGGCACGGCCTCGCGTTTACGCCGGACGGCCCGATCAATGTCCGCAACGAACAATTCCGGACTGATCCGCGGCCGGTGGTCGAGGGTCTGGACAATTACACCTGCCGGCATTTTTCGCGGGCTTATCTGCGCCACCTCACCTTGGCCGGGGAGATGCTTTCCGGCACCCTCTTGACGTTGCACAACCTTCATTTCTTTCTCGATCTTATGGCTCAGGCCCGGGCGCACATCGCGTTGGGCGACTATGCCGCGTGGCACCTGGCCTGGATTGCGCGTTACGAGGCGGGGGCCGGTTGCTAAAGCGGCGTTCTTGGGACAACCTGCTCCGCCCGTTTATCCGGGCGTTCGAGAGAATTGCCGATCAACGGGCGCGGTGCTTGCGTGGCGCGCCGGATGGATGGCATTTCGGCGACGCTCTGGATGGACCGGCGGACATCACCCAGAGCAAATCTAATCGCTATGAATATTGGAGTCATTGGATCGGGCGAAGTGGCCCAGACGTTGGGCGCCGGTTTTTGGAAGCATGGACATGCCGTCATGCTGGGCACGCGCGAGCCGGCCAAACTGGCCGATTGGGCCGGCCGCCATGCGGGCGTGCGCGTGGGCAGCGTGGCCGAAACCGCCCGGTTTGCGGCGGTGGCGGTCCTCGCCGTGAAAGGCACCGCGGCGGTGGATGCCGCGCGCAGCGCCGGAGCGGAGAACCTGGCGGGCAAGACGGTGATCGACACGGCCAATCCGATCGCGGATGCGCCGCCGGTCCACGGCGTGTTGCGGTTTTTCACCGACGTCAACGAATCGCTGCTCGAACGGTTGCAGGGCGAGTTTCCGGCGGTCAATTTCGTCAAGGCCTTCAACTCGGTCGGCAGCGCTCTGATGGTCGATCCGCACTTCGCCGAAGGCCGGCCGACCATGTTCATCTGCGGCAACGATGTGGGGGCCAAGCAGACCGTCGGAACGCTGCTCGACCAGTTTGGTTGGGACGCCGAGGATTTGGGACGGGCCGAAGCGGCCCGGGCCATCGAACCCTTGTGCATGCTGTGGTGCATTCCCGGCTTTCTGCACAACGATTGGGTGCACGCCTTCAAAATGCTGCGACCAAAATAATGGCCTACGCGCTTTGGCCCACCGCCCTCGGTTCCTGCGGCATCGCCTGGAATGATGCGGGCGTCACCGCGTTCCAGTTGCCGGCGCGGACCGAGACCCTGACGGCGGCGCGGATGGCGAGGGAGGGCGGCGATCGCGTGGACGCGAGCGTCGCGCCCGAATGGGTGCGGCAAATCGCCGAGCGGGTCCGGCGGCATTTGGATGGCGCGCCTCAGGACTTCTCGAGTGAGCGGATGGATTGGGCGCGGGTGAGCGATTTTCAGCGCGCCGTTTATCGGCGGACCCAGTTGATCAAGCCGGGCACGACCGCCAGTTACGGCGAAATTGCCGATGCGATCGGGCTCGGGCCCGAGGCCGCCCGTGCGGTCGGGGTGGCTCTAGCCAGCAATCCCTGGCCCCTCCTGGTCCCGTGCCACCGGGTAGTCTCGGCGACGGGCAAGATGACCGGATTTTCGGCACCGGGTGGGGTCCGGACGAAGACCCGCCTCCTGGCGCTCGAGGGAGCCGAACTCCTGTCCGAGTGACCGGCCCGGCCGGACGGTTTCTTGCAATTCCGTGCCATTGAAGTGCTTTGGGCGGATTGCCTGAAAAATAATCGGTCAAGATTCCCCGGAATTGTCCGATGAATTGGATTACGTCCATACTGGCCATGAATAAGCTCTCGACTGTTTCGTACATCATCGGCCGACGCGGTCTGGGCCGCGCCGCTGCCGGCTGCGTGCTTGCGCTATCACTCGCAATCGCGGGCGCCGTCGGCGCCACCCACATCAGGATCGCCGCCACCGCCGATGCGATGGACTCGTTCGAGAACTGGGTGTCGACGACCCCGCTCGACCAGATCCAAAACTTCGCCAACGGCAATGCCACCCGGCCGGTCGTCGACCTCATCCTCGAACTCAAGGCGCTGAAGGCCGGCGGCCTGGATTTCGACTATGAATTCGTGCGCTCGCTGACCTACGATTTGGCCAAAAACGACGTGATCCAGGGCAACGCGGATCTGGCGGCGGAAACCCTGTGGAACGACGATATCACCGCGCATGGACAAGCATTCCTGAATACGGACCCGGTGATTCGCAACGGCGAGTTCGTCAAGGGAATCTATGTGCGGCCTGACGACGCGACCCTGCTCAAAATCTCATCCCTGCCCGAATTGCAGGGAAGCGTGGGCGCGGTGGTGGCCACCTGGGCGCTCGATCTGCGCTGCCTGCGCAACATGCACCTGAAGAACATCGTCAAGGCTCCGACGCCCGATCTGCTGTTTGGCCGGATCGAACGCGGCCAGGCCGATTTCATCCTTTATGAATTCTCGTCGAAGCCGGATATGAGCGTCAGCCTCGGCGGCGTGCGGTTGGTGCCCGTGCCCAATTGTGTCGCGGCGATCCCGGGCAGCCGGTGTTGGGTCGTCTCAAGCGCCTCCCCGAATGCGGCCGAGATATTCAAGGCGCTGGCGGCGGGCACCAAGATTCTCCGGGCCAACGGCACGATCGAACGCGCCTATAAGGAATGCGGGTTCTTTAACGCACGGGTCAGCGGTTGGAAGCGGATCAATTAGGGAATAGTCCGACATTCGGTGCGAAAGCCGCGCTCCCGCCCCCGGGGCATTGGCTGGCCCGTGGGCTTCGAGAAGACGACGCGCTAGAACGCAAATAGGGACGTGCCCCCGCCGGGCTCCACGATCGCGAAATCGCAAACGAGGGGCGGGCACAGGCCCGCCATCGACGCGGCGACCGCTGCGGGGCTGTTGCAGTCCCGGGATAGGTGCGTCAGGTAGATCCGCCGCCAGGAGGGGCTCGCCACCGCCGCGAGCAGTTCGCGAGCGGCCGCGTTTGACAGATGGCCGTGCCGGCCCGCGATCCGCTGCTTGAGCGACCACGGCCGCCGGGAGTCGGCCTCCAGCAGTTTCGGGCAATGGTTGGCCTCGAGCACCACGACGTCGCATCCGCGGACCTGCTCGTGCAGATGGGGGGGCACGTGCCCCAGGTCCGTCAGCCAAGCCAGGCTGCGGCGCGCTTCGAACAGATCGTCGGCGCGGCCCCAGGTGAACCGGAAGCCGACCGGATCGTGGGCGTCGTGCGGAACGGAGAAGCTGCGGATCTCGAGGTCGCGGAAGCGGAAAGCCGCGCCGGTTTCGAACAGCCGCCAATTGGGCGGGTGGGCGAGGCCCTTTTGGACGGCGCGCGCGGTGGCGGCATTGGCGAAGATGGGAAGCGCGGGGAATTTCCGCAGGCCGTCGATGCCGGCCGCGTGGTCGCCGTGCTCGTGGGTGAGAAAGACCGCGTCGATCCGGTCGAGCGACTCACCGAATCCGGCGAGCAGTTGGGCGAGCTTGCGCGCCGAAAAGCCCGCATCGACGAGGATCCGGGCCTCCGGCGTCACGAGCAGCGCGCTGTTGCCGCTGCTGCCGCTGCCGAGAATTCCGAATGCCATGCCCATAGGTCCAGCGCACGATTCCAGACCGCCGCGGCTCGGGCGCAATGGTTTTTGCGTCGGCCGGCTCATTGCGGTTGCCAAGGCCTCCCGGGTCGAGGAAAATTATCCAACAGGAAGTGCGCACCCGGAATAAAAAGTCCGCGATCCTGCGGTCTCTCGCCCCGGCCCGGCTGCCGCGAACAACGCGGGTGGCGGCTTGGGCGTTGGCCCGGCTGACCCGCCGGCCCCCGTGGCGACCGTGGGTTAACCACCTCATCATTCCGGCCCTGATCGGTCTGGTGGCCCTGGGCGACTATTCGATCGGTCCGCATGTGATCATCCACGTCTTTTACGTGCTGCCCGTCGTGTTGGCGGCGGCGTGGCTGGGCTGGAGAGCCGCGGTTGCGACTTCGGCGGTCAGCGTCGCCGCCCGGTTGGCGACCCAATTCGCCGCCAACCCGCAGGGCGTCACCCAGTGGGCCGAGGTGTGGTGGAACGCCCTCATCACCTTGGCGTTGTTCCTCATCCTAGCCCGGCTCCTGCGTGGCTTTTTGGTGCTCAACGGCCAATTGGAGGAGCGGGTGCGCCAGCGCACCGCGGCCCTCGAGGAGGAAGTGGCGGCCCGCAACCGGCTGCAGCGGGAAATTCTGCAGATCAGCGAGCGCGAGCGCAGTTCGATCGGCCATGACTTGCACGACGGTCTTTGCCAGCACCTGGCCGGAACCGCGTTGGCCGCGAAGGTGCTCGCGGAACAGCTGGCCGCCCAGGATCCCCAGATGGCGCGGGAGGCAGGCGACATCGTGCGGCTGGTCGAGGACGGCATCGCGCAGACGCGCACGCTCGCCAACGGGCTCCTGCTTGCGGCGATTCAACCGGATCGGCTGGCGCCCGAGCTGGAGAAGCTGGCGGAAACGGTCCGGGAAAACCATGGGATTCCCTGCCGCTTGACGATCCGCGGGGAGCCCGTGCCGGCGGATGAGCCCACCGCCTCTCACCTGTTCCGCATCGCGCAGGAGGCGGTGCGCAATGCCCTGCGCCATGCGCATCCGACCCGGATGGAAATCGCCCTGGTTGGCGATCGGACGGTCCTGACGCTCTCGATTTCCGACGACGGTCCCGGCCTGGTCAGCCGGGTGGCCGGTTCGGGAATGGGCCTGCGCATCATGGAGCACCGGGCCGAAATCATTCGGGGCGAACTGGTGGTCGAGACGGCAACCGGCGGGGGCACGCGGGTGCGCTGCCGCGTGCCGCGACTGGTATCGGCCCCTCGCGCGGCGGGCGCCATCGAACCATTGCGTCGTCCCGCCCGATCCGCTATTCGTTGATCTATGGCCCATTCGGTGCGCATTTTCATCGTTGACGACCACCCCTTGGTCCGGGAGTGGCTGGGCAACCTTCTGCGTCAGCAGGCCGATTTTACCGTGTGCGGCCAAGCGGAGGACGCGGAGGGAGCCCTGTCCGGGATGAAGAGCAATCCGCCCGATGTGGCGATCGTCGATCTGTCCTTAAAGAACGGTTCCGGCCTGGATCTCATCAAGGACCTGCGCCTGCAATTTCCCAATACGGCGGTCATCGTGCTATCCATGTACGAGGAAATCTACTATGCGGAACGATCCCTGCGCGCCGGGGCCATGGGTTACATCACCAAGCGGGAATCCACCGGGAAGATCGTCGACGCCATCCGGCAGGTGCTGAACGGCCGGGTTTATGCGAGCGCCGAATTGCTGGGCCGGTTGGCCGAGCGCATGGTGGGTCGTCCGCCACCGCCCGCGCAGGGGGCCATGGCCGTCCTGAGCGACCGGGAAATCGAGGTGTTTCAGCGCCTCGGCCAAGGCCATTCGACCCGCAAGATCGCGACCGACCTGACCGTCAGCATCAAGACGGTTCAGGCCTACTGCGCGCGCATCAAGGAAAAGCTCGGAATCAGTTCGGGCACCGAACTGATGCGCGAAGCGGTTCGCTGGGTGGAGGCGGAAAACCGGGGCGAACCCGACGTTTGACCTGAGGGGGGACTGGCCTCATGATGGACCTTCCATGCCAGGCAGGTCCGCCAAGAGCCAACGGGTCAGGTCCGCGAAGGTCGGTTCAGGGGTCGAGCCCGCCGGTCTGAGCGTTCCGTCCGGCGAGGTGCTGGTCACCCGACAGGTGCACTTTTGCGCCTCCCACCGGCTCCACAACCCGGATTTCGGCCGCGCGTGGAACGAGAAGGAGTTTGGCCGGTGCAATTTCCCGAAGGGCCACGGGCATAACTATGTGCTTGAGGCCACCGTTAGCGGCCGGCCCGATCCACAAACCGGCTATGTCCTCAATCTGGCCGACCTCAAGGCCCTCCTCGTGCGCGCCGTGGTCACGCCGTGTGATCATCGCCATCTCAATGAAGATGTGGACTTTCTGCGGGGAATCATTCCGTCGACCGAGAATTTGGTCATCGCATTCTGGCGCCGGATCGCTCCCCGCGTGCGCCGGGGGCGTCTTTATCGGTTGAGGCTGTACGAGACGCCGCGCAACTTTGCGGATTACTACGGGCCATGAGCAAATCGAAGACATCTATGTACTTGCATGCCGCCGCATCGGGCGCGCAGCCCCGCATTCCGCGCCGGTACGACCGTCGTTTCCGACCGGATCCGACCTACCTGGCCTCGATGCCGGACATGATGGAGGCCGCCCACGATGCCATTCAGGGGGCCAACGTGCCCATTCAACAGGTCGGCGTCTCGAACTTCCGCCTCCCGTTGAAATACCGGACGAAACAGGGGCGGACGCTTACACTGGAGACCAGTATCACCGGCACGGTTTCGCTCGAGGCCGAACTCAAGGGAATCAACATGAGCCGGATCGTGCGCTCGTTTTATGAGCACAAGGATGAGGTGTTCACGGGCGAGCGGGTGGGGCGGATTCTCCGCGCCTATTTGCGCAACGTCGCGGCCAAAGACGCCCGGTTGAAGTTGGTTTTCTCCTACCCCATGGTGCAGAAGAGCCTGCGGAGCGGTCTCGCGGGCTACCAATATTACCGGGTTGCCTGGGAGGGCGTCATGACGCGCGACGGGCGATATCGGCGCTTCATCCAGTTCGATTTTGTCTATTCGTCGGCCTGCCCGTGCTCGGCCGAACTATCCGAGCACGCCCGGGATCTGCGCCATGCCTACAGCGTGCCGCACTCGCAACGGAGCAAGGCGCGGATAACCCTGGAAGAGGTCGAAGGACGGAAAATCTGGATCGAAGACGTCCACGCTTTGTGCCTGCAGGCCCTGCAGACGGAAACCCAGGTGATGGTCAAGCGCGAGGACGAGCAGGCCTTTGCCGAACTCAATGGCGCCCACCTCAAGTTTGTCGAGGATGCGGCGCGGCTGCTCTACCGGGCTCTGGACGCGGACCGCCGCATCCGGGACTTCCAGGTGGCCTGTTCGCACCTCGAATCGCTGCATTCCCATGACGCCGTCAGCGTGATCTGCAAGGGGGTCAAGGGAGGCTTTTCCGCCGACTTCTCGGATTTTTCATCGCTGGTTTGTTGAGCGGTCGGGTTGGCACACGATCGGCTGGAGGTCGGCCGTTATGAATGCGAAAACGGCCTCCATCCTGATGGCGATCGGATTCCTAATGAGGGTCATTCCCGGGGTTAACCCCGAGTGGTTCCCGCCCACGGGATGCGATGGCTCGAACGCCAGTGCGATTTGGCTGCAATGCATGGGATCGATCGAGATCGCCCTTGGCGGCTGGCATCTCGTGCGCCACCACGCGCTGCCCGCGGTCCGTCGGGTCCGCGACTAGGGAATGTCTGGAAACATTGCCTAGAACAGCAGGCCCTTGGGTCGCTGGCCGGCGGCGGTGTAACCCTTCTCGGTCAACACTCGGCCCTGGGGCG
>CAZWMF010000070.1:0-11352 GCA_964634535.1 uncultured Opitutaceae bacterium
CGGATGGATTTCGCTGCACAACCGGCGCAAGCGGAGGTTGCTCGACAACGTCAATCCGTGTGCCGGCTGTCAGCGCCGCTTGCTGTCCGGACTCGGCCTACTCGGCTTCAGTTCGCTCTATCGGGAAGGATTCGAAGTCGTCCTCTTTCTGCAGAGCTACCGTTTGAAGATGGGCGCGGCTGTCGTCCTGTGGGGGGCGCTCGCCGGTCTGATTTTGACGGCCATCGTGGCGGTCTTGAACTTCCTGGCTCACCGGCGTCTGCCCTATCGAAAGATGTTGGTCCTGACGGGCGTGATGCTGGGCGTCGTCCTCTTGGTGATGGTCGGCGAACAGGCGCAGGAAATGCAGTTCGCCCATTGGATCCCCACGACGCCGATCCCCACCTTGGCCGCACTGATTCCGAACTGGATGGGTCTCTGGTTTTCGGTTTTTCCCACGGTCGAGACCCTCCTGGCCCAGGGCGTGGCGGCGCTGGCGGTCGTCGGCTCCTATTTTCTGGCCGGATTTCGCGCCCGGGCCTAACCATCCGTCGGGGCGAAGAGAAACTGGGGGCGCCGCACCGAACGATCGAGCGCGGTTGCGGATCCATGGGAATGGGCTTAACGGTGGAGGCGTTCATTCCTGAGGAGAAAATTATGAAACGATTCCTGATCCTGCTGTTGGCGATTTCCGGTCCCCTCACCGCTCTCTGCGTCGCCGACGAATCGGGCGGAAAGGTCACGGTGACCGGCGAGGTGCTCGACATGGCCTGTTACCTGGATCACGGCGCCCACGGAGAGAAACACGCCGCCTGCGCGGCCCAGTGCATCCGCAGCGGTCTGCCGGTCGGCATCAAGAGCGCCGCGGACGGCACGGTCTATTTGCTCATCGGCGAGCACGAGCCCTTGAATCAGAAGCTGGCCGATTATGCCGCGAAGACGATCACGGTCACCGGCAAGCTCGTCGAGCGGGACGGCATCAAGCTGATCGAGAACGTCGAGATCAAGGGTTGACCGGCAGTTCGCTCAAGAACCGCGGCTGGGCCCGTCCCATTATTCAATTGGCCGGGAGCGCTCGCGGACCGCGGAACGTGAATCCGCGGCCCCGGCAACGGTTGGACGGCGAGATCGCGCCCGCCTACTCCAACCAAATCCGCTCGATTTGCACCCCGTGGGCCGCGGCGTACTCCGCCGGGGACAGACCGGGGCCGATCGATACGAGCACGCTTTCGATTCGAGTGAGGTCCAGGGGAATCGCCGCGCGAATCGACGACCAATAGCGGAGGAACACGGGATAGCCGTGGGGAATGTTCGGCGAACGGACTTTTGCCAAGGCGCCGATGGGGACCGCGTAGCGGCCGCATTCGGGCCGTACCGTGACCAATCCACCATAAGCGATCCCGTCGGCCGTGACCAAGGCCACTTGCAGAAGGCAGGGCGCATCGGTCGCCGAACGTCCATACAGCACGATTTTCCCGGCGGTCCCGAGGTCCCACCGACGGTCCGCGATCTTGTCCTTGAAGAAAAACCGGAACGATTCGTCGTGTTCGCCTTGGTCGAGGCCGCGCGCCGTGAAGTCGAGGGCGCTCGATCCGGGCTGATCCGATGGCACCAGCGGGTACCGGCTTTCCCGGCTTTGCGCGGTGATTTGGTCGGCATCCCGCGCGGCGTCGAACAACAGGATCGGCGCGCCGGCGCGAACGATCCGCGCCTCCCACGGCTTTCCGTAAAAGTCCCAATCCGAGGGCAGTCCGCTGGTGTCGGGCGGGAAGGTCGTCGGACCAGCGGGCCCGCGCACCACGATGAAATAGCGCAGCGTTCCCGAATGCACCTGGTCCGCCGGAATGTCCGCGGCGAATTCGAGGCCCGCGATCCGGTTCATCGCGAACGCGCGGGGCCCGTCGCTCTCCGGCGCTCCCAGACCGGGGAAGAAGCCGCCGCCGGGCTGGAGCCTTTGGCCGGGACGCGGGCGCGGTTCGGCCGGTCCGCCGCTGCGGGGCAAATAGGCGATCAGCGTCGCTTGGATGACCGGTTGCGGCGAAGCGATGGTGGCGGCCACGCGGAGCGATCGGTGCTCGGTCGCCTCGACGATCGGCGTGTGCAGGACGGTGGTCCGCTCAAGCGACGCCGGCGGAGCGACGAACTCCTTGAGGGTGATATTTGCCCAACGGTCGTCCCGCTTCCAGTTTGTGGCCAGATGGTCCCGGATCAGGAGATAGGCGCCCGGCCGCACGTTGAGGCGGCCGTCCGTCGCCCGTCCCGCGAAAAGATTGCCGTCGTTCAAGCCGGTCGCCGAATAGTCCGGCCCCAGATCGGGCAGGTCGATTCGCATCGGCCATTCATTCCAGGCGATGCGCGAAACCAATTTCTTCGGGCTGGCCTTGGCGAACGGATCGCTCATCCAAATGGCATCCGGCATGACCTCCAATCGCCAGACGCCCGGGTCCAGCCGGTCGATGAAATACGCACCCTGGCCGGGATAGTCCACGATGGGCGAGCGACCATAGCCGGCCACGTGCTCCAGGCGCCCGGGAGCGGGCGGCACGGTGGCGGTCTGGTTGGAATAGAAAAACTTATCGGCGGTCGCCAGCTCCGCCAAATCGTCCACGTAGCTAAGGCGCACGCCTTCGAAGGCGGTGTCGGCGGGATATTCGCCATAGCTCTTGAATCGGGGCACCCGCCGGAAGGCTTCGGCGGCGACCATCATGCTCAGGGCCTTCTGCGGAGCGTAAGCCAGGTTCAGGAAGTGGGTCTGATATTCCGTGTTGGCGGCGGCCAGGTACAGCGGATCATAGGCAAACTGGGTCGCGAACTGCATGCCGGCCGTGCGAAAGCTCCGCGCCATGGCCGGATAAAGGTACGAGCGGCCGATGTCGGCCGTGTCGAATTCATACGCGATTTTGGCCTTGGTTTTGAACTTCGGGTTCTCGGCGAACGGGATCGGATAATCCTCGAGATAGGGCAAGAAGTTGCCGCGCTGCTCATGCCCGGCGACCAAGTTCGACGGATACCACTGGAACGTGCCACCCTGGACGTTGGCGTCGAGATAGGCTTGGGCCACGGGAATCCCGTGGCTCATATTGTAGAAGAGCGGTTTGGCGCAGCCGGCGCCGCGGATCGCCTGCACCATCCGGTTGATGTATTCGACGGTGGGCGCGTATTCGAAATGACCCGGTTCGTTGCAGATCTCAAAACCGATGATGGCCGGATCGTCCCGATAGGCCAGGCCGGTAAACGGATTCACATGCTGGACCAACTGCGCGAGATAACGCTCCTGCAATGGCCACGCCGCCCGGTTTTCGAGGCAGCCCTGCTTTCCGTAGGCGCGCGAGAACCCACCGGCCGGCATCGGTCCCTCGGGATAGCCGGCGTCGCCAAACTGCAGCGGAGTCAGGATGATCTTGAATCCGCGCGCCTTGAGTTTCGCCAAGAGATAGTCGAAGGCCTGGACGTGCTCGTTCACCACCAGATTGCCCGCGGCGTCGCTGATCTCCTGGTCCCACAGGTGAACGCGATACGCGTCCAGGCCCATCCGGGCCAGATGATAAACGTCGGCGTCGATCGCCTGGGTCACGGGGATGCCCAGCCGGCGATGCGCGCGAAACGAATAGGCGAACGGCACCGTGTAATTGACCCCAAATTGGACAATCTCCTTTCCCGAATCGGTCCAGCGCAGCACGCCGTGGTCATCGACCAATGCGCTGGCGGCCGGTTGCGCCGGTGCCGATATCGCCAAACCGCCGAGCACTAAAAAGACCGCGCTGAGTTTTCGCATGATGGGGAGGGGTTAACCAGTATCCCTCGCAGAGGCCGGCGAATCTGGCGCCTTTCCCCCGGGGCAAACGCCCTTGATGCTCCCGCGCGGTGCTCCTGGCACAGCAGGGTCGCCGTCGGCCGTTGTCCTCGGGAGTTAAGGGGCCATCTTCACCGGTCTGGGATGGATTCAGACCCGTCTTAGTAGCACCGATATGATAACGCGTAAAACTGTTTTATTCAGTTTTCAGCGGATTGCTTCGCCCGCCGCAGTCATTTTCTGGGTCCTCCTTCGGAAATCTGCCGACCAGCCTGCCGACCAGCCGAGCCGGGTGTTTGGAAACGGACGGCAAGTGCCGGTGCGGGCGGTCGAGCGGACCGGCCCGTTCCGGCGAACCGATTTAGCCGAAGACCGGGCGCTGGCCGGTCAAGGTTCTGGTCGACTCGCCGGGTTGCCGAGCCGATTGGCCGCCTGAGATTCGGCCTGGGCTTCCGCGAGGTCCCCCACGGCTTTCAACGCCTCGGCCAAGTTCTCATGGGCCTCGGCGCTGCCGGGCCGGAGGCGCACGACTTGCCGGAAGGAGGCGATCGCCTCGGTCAGCCGGCCGGAGTTCGCCTGGGCGATGCCCAGGTCGTTCTGGGCCTCGGCGTAATCGGGATCGAGATGGACCGCCTGCCCAAACTGATCGATGGCATCGGTCAGCCGGCCGGCGTCCGCCAATGCCAGGCCGAGGTTGTAGTGGAGCGCTTCGGGATGATCCGCGCCGAGCCGGAGGGCCTCCTCGTATTGGCCGATCGCCTCCGATCGGCGCCCGAGGCTGGTCAGGGCGCGCGCCAGATAATTGCGGATATCCGTGCGCTTCGGTTGGAGGCTGAGCGCCCGCTCGAACCAGGGGATGGCGTCTTCGGTCCGGCCCGATTTGGCCAAGGCGATGCCGAGATTGCTCTGCGCATCCGGAAAGGCGGGTTTGAGCCGCAGCGCTTCCTCATAGTGGCCGATGGCCTCGGGCAACCGGCCCAAGCTCGCCAGCGCGATGCCGAGGTTGTTCTGGATGACCTCCGGCTGGCCGGGATCGAGCCGCAGCGCGTTTTCGAAATGGCCGACCGCCTCCGCCGCCCGGCCGGAGTCCTTGAGAAGGATGGCCAGATTGTTTTCGGCCATCCAGCAATTCGGATTCCGCTCGAGAGTTGTCCGGTAGAGCGTCTCATTGTCGTGAAAGCTTTCGCAGTGAACGAAGGCGAGGATGCCTAGAATCAGCCCCAACCCGGCCGCGAGCACGGGCTCCCGCGACCGCGCGCCGGGGGCCAGGCGTTCCACCAGCATGGTGCAAGCCGCCGCTCCCCAGGCGATCGGGGCCAGGTCGGAGAGATATTGCCAATGATCCCAGACGACGGAATAGAGCGAGCCGTAGAGATTCACAAATCCCAGGACCGGAAACAGCGTCCCGACAAAGATCAGGTAGGCCGCCAAGGGAGCGCGCGTGCGTCCGCGCAGAGTCCAAAGCCAGAGCCCCAGGCCTAGGGCACCCAGCGGCAATGCCCACGGGAGGATCGCCGTCGCGTCCACGGTCCACGGCGGATAAACGAAGTTGAGGCCGGTTGGCCAAACCAGATGACCCAAATAGGACCAGACGGCCCGTCCGGCGATTAGTCCCCGCTCCGCGATCGGCCGGGCGAAGGCGGTTCCATCGGCGCCCAGGAAATGCCGCTCGACCCAACTGCTGAAGAGTCCGGACACTGCGCCCAGCGCCAGCCAGGGCAGCAACGGCCGCACGTCCCGGCGCCCATCCAGCCTTCCCCGTTTCCACCAGAACACGACCAGGAGCGCTGCCGGCAGCGTGGCGGTGACGGTTTTGCTGAGCAGCGCGAGAACAAACCAGGCCAGCGCGAGGGCATAGGCCGCGGGCCGCCGGGTGGTGTCGAACCGGACATAGACGAACGCGGCGGCCAGAAAACAGACGAGGGAAAGGGTGTTCTTCTGCTCGGCGATCCAGGCGACCGATTCGACATGTACGGGGTGCAACGCGAAAATCGTTGCCGCGAGCCAGGCGCCCGGAATCGCCAGGCGTTTGAGCAGGCCGGCGAAGAGGATGGCCGCCGTGGCGTGCAGGAGCACGGTGACCAGGTGGTAACCGAGCGGCAGATCCCCCCAGGCCCGATGCTGCACCCAAAAGCCTGTGTGCAACAGCGGATAGTATTGTTCGGCGGCGCCCGGTTCGAACCAGATCCGCCCCAGGCCGTGGACGGAACGCAGCGCCGGCTTGGTCACGTACCGGTCGTCATCCCAAAGAAATCCGCCGCTGAGCGCGGGCCAGTAGGTCAGGATGGTCGCGCCGACGAGGCTCGCGGCCCAGGCCCAGGCCCGTCCGGGCGGCGGTTCCGGCGAAGGGGGCGGGTCGGCCGGTGGATCGCCGACGTGCTTCGAGGGGATGGTCATCGTCGAGTTGCCCACGATGCCGGCTAAAACTTGACGGCTAGCTCCGAGCCAATCGTACGGGGGGCGCCGGGGGCGGCGCTGTTCACACCGGGAATGATCAGGGTGTAGTAGCCCTGTGCGGCCGCGTTGTCGACCGTGAGCGTCAGCCGCCAGCGCGGCGTCTCGAAGCCCAGCCGGGCGGCAACCACGGCATACGGACTCTGGGCGTATGTCGGATTCTCCGATTCGGTGTAGAACGTCTTACCCTGGGCGGAAACCCGGACGGAAACGAACCAACCCCGGGCCGAGTGGTAGGCCGCGGTGCAACCAACCGTTCCGGTCGGCGTGTAAGGCGCACGATTGCCCGCGAAGCTTTGGCCGGTGATCGGATCGTGAAAATCGAGCAGTCGGACATCGGTCAGGCCGGCGACGGCTTCCACGGTGCCGCCGGCGAAAGGCGTCCAAGTCGCTTGCGCCTCCGCGCCGAGGGACCGGGCGCGCGGCGCGGTGGCCACGAAATAATCCGCGGCGCTGAACGAGCGTTCGATCTGGTAATTGCATATTTCATAGTCGAAGCCGCGCACGCCCAGCACGAGGTCGGGGTGGGCGAGGACGCGCCGCAGGCCCGCCTCAAACGCGGCGATGTGCTCGGCGGCGAACGGGATGAAGGCGGGGTTGTCGGTATAGGGGGCAAAGCCCCCGGGCCGCGTGCCCAGGGTTGCGCGGGCGCTCACTGTCGTCTGGTCGGCGAGTTCGCGCGTCGCCGCAATCGTCGGCAGGAAGGCGGCGTCGTCGCGCCGGAGATTGATCGGCTCGCCCGTCGCCGGCGCAAAGTCGTCTTGATGGTAGACCTTGGCCACCCGCTGCAGCCGTCCGCCGACGGCGAGGCGCCAGCCCGCCGCCGGACGCAAAACCAGTTCGCCGAATACGGCGTCCTCGTGGCGCGTATAGCCATAGGCGGAATCCTCGAACGGGATCACGCCGGCGATCGTCCGATCCACGGAGCCGGCGGTCGAGCCGGCGGACAGCCAGGCCCCCAGATTCCACGAAATTGCGTTTCCGGCGGCCGAATCCAGGCGAAGCTCCTCGTTCCAGGCCTGCTCCGACTGTTGCAAATTGGACTGGATCGGCGGCGGCAGGACGAGCCAGTCCGCGTATGGATTCAGCTTGGCGTTGGTGTAACTCGTCACCGCGGTCAGTCGGCCCAGGCCGGTTTCGACCGCGCCTTTCACGGCGGCGCCGAAAAAATCGGTGTCGGTGGCCCCTTCCTGGCTGCGTTGGACCGTGTAGAGCGGCCCGTTCAGCGGGACCAGCGGAGCCGCGCCGTCGCGATGACTGTCCGCCAGCAATTCGACCGTGATTTCGCTGGCGGCGGTGGGTCGGTACCGTTCCCGGGCAAATCCCTCGCGGGCCTGCACCCGGTCGACCGATTGGTTGATTTGGGTGTTGGCGATATAGCCATTTCGGTCGCTGAAGGCGGCGGCGACGCTGCCGTCGGCCTGTGCGCCTTCGGAAATCCCGCCGGACACGGCCCCCGTACGGGCGCCATAGTCGCCGATGCCCGCCCGGATTTCTCCGCCGTTTTGAAAGGGTTCGGCCGAGAGGACGATGACGCCGCCGTCCCCGGATCGGCCAAACGCCGTGGGCTGAGGCCCCAAGAACACGGAGGCCGTCCCGAAGCCGAACAGATCGGTCGGATAGGAAAAGCCGCCGCCGAGGGGGATGTTGTCAAAATAGAGCGTCACCGCCGGATCGCTAAAATAGGGCGTGTTGGCGAGGCCGCGCAGAACGGTGATGGCCCCAAATGAATTGGCGCCCGCCGATTCGATCTCCAAATTGGCGATCCGCGACGTGACCTGGTCCCACGATGCGCCCGTCACCGGTTCGGCGGCGGGCAGATCGGCGCGGGCCAGGCTGGCGGCCGCGGCAACGGGCGGCGCCGCCTGCACCACCAGGGCATCCGTCTGCACGACAGAACTGGGAGCGACCTCCTGCGCGGAAACCGCGGACCGGCCGGCCAGGATCGCGACGGGCAGAAGCCCGTGGGCGATTCGCAACCCAAGCCTCGGGAGGGGACTCATGGCACCATTTCAAAGGCCGACCGGCAACGGCGGAAAGGAAAATAGCGCGGTCGGGCGGATCGCTCCCGAGGTCAGGCCCGCGTTGACTTCGCGGCTCCCGCCGCGATTAACTTTCCTGCTTTGCCCGGCCTTCCGACCGTCAGTGTGTGCGTCCGCGACCTTGCCCGGCGTTATGGCGCCGTGGAGGCCCTGCGCGGCATCAGCTTTGAGGTGAATCGCGGCGAGATATTTGGCCTGCTCGGCCCGAACGGAGCGGGCAAGACGACGGCGTTGGAATGCCTTTTGGGCCTGCGCCGTCCCGACGCCGGCTCGATCGCGATCGCGGGCGTCGATGCGATCGCCCGGCCGGAGGCGGCTCGGCGGCTTTGCGGCGCGCTGATCCAGGGGGCGACGCTGCAGGACAAGATCAGTCCCCGGCGGGTATTGCAGCTGTTCGCGTCGTTTTATCGGGAGCCGGAGGGGATCGACGAACTGATCGAACGCTTTGGCCTGTCGGCCCAGGCCAAAGCTCCGTTCGAATCGCTGTCCGCGGGCCAGCGGCAGCGCCTGTTTCTTGCGCTGGCCTTTGTCAACCGTCCCAGCCTGCTGGTGCTCGACGAGCCCACCGCCGGCCTCGATCCGAAGTCTCGGCGGGAACTCCACGCGTTGATTGCCGGAATGCGCGAGACCGGCAGAACAGTGCTTCTGAGCACCCATGATCTTGAGGAGGCACACCGATTGTGCGAGGGGGTGGGCATCTTGGACGGCGGCCGTATCATCGCGGCCCCCCGGCCGGGCGACTTGATCGCCGCGTCCCCCGCGCGGTCTCGCGTCGGGGCAAAGACGGCCAAGCCGGTCGATCGCGCACGGTGGGAAGGGCTGCCCGGAGTGACCGGCTGCCTTCCCCAGGACGGCGGATGGCGGTTCGAAACCGATCGGGTGCACGCGACCGTGGCGGCCCTGGTGCGCATCCTGGAAGCGGACGGAAACGAACTGCTCGATCTGCAAGTCACGCCGCCGTCGCTCGAGGACGCCTTCCTCGCCCTGACCGGGCGGCCGTGGTCTGCCCCGGCCAAGGAGGAGGCTTGATGGGCCCGACACGGATCCTGCCGGGCCTGGCCCGCCATTTCCTGCTCAGCGTGGAGCTCAATTTCCGGAGCAAGCAGACCATCATCTACGGCTACCTCGTGCCCATCCTCTTCCTCGTGGGCTTTGGCAGCGTCTTCCGGGCGGAGACGCCGGCCCTGCTGGATCAAATGGGCCAAATCCTGACGATTACGATTCTGGGCGGCGCCTGCATCGGCCTGCCCACCACTCTGGTGGCGGAACGCGAGCGCGGCATCTGGCGGCGCTACCGGCTCCTGCCGGTGGCGACCAGCGCGCTGGTGGGCGATCTGTTGGTGGCGCGCCTGCTGTTCGTGGCCTCGGCGGCCGCTCTGCAAATCGGGCTCGCCCATCTGGCCTACCACACGCCGCTGCCGGTCCATCCCGCGCAGACGGCGGCCGGCGTGCTCGGGGTGACCGCCTCCTTTCTCGGGTTGGGACTCCTGGTCGCCGCGTTGGCGGACGACGTGCCGGCCGTGCAGGCCATGGGCCAGTGCCTCTTCCTGCCCATGATCATGATCGGCGGCGTCGGCATCCCGCTATTGGCGTTGCCGACTTGGGCGCAGCAGGTGGCCGGATTCATGCCCGGGCGGTACGCGGTGGAAGTCCTTGAACGCGGCTATAGCGACGACACGGGTCTGGCCCGCGGGGGATTTGCGGTCCTCGCGCTCGCCGTCATCGGGGCGGCCGCGGCCACCGCCGGAGTGAAGCTTTTCCGCTGGGAGGCCGGCCGGCGCGTGCGCGGTTCGGCCTGGGTTTGGATCGGCGCCGCATTGGCGGCATGGCGTCTGGTGGGCGTGGTCGCCGCCTTGACCGGACGGCTGACGCCGGGCCCGCTGGGCGCGCAGGATTTCGAAGCCGTGAGCGAATCCGAGATGGCCGCCATCTCCTACGATGGCCTGCCCGGCGACGCCGAGTTCGTCAGCCGGTTGGCGCCGCCGTTTCGCGACGCCGGCCAGGCCGAGGGGGTCGGGGATTTCGCAGCCAAATTGGCGGCCTGGGCGCCTGGCCAGGTGGCCGAGGCCGGCCGGCGCGTCCGCAATCTGCTTTCGGTGGCCGCCATCGCGGATTTGCGCGAAGACCCGCACGAGGGCGAAATCGCCCGCCTCGTCTATATCCGCCTGCGCGCCGATTTTGGCGACGCCCGGCTGGCCCAGCTGCTGGCCGGGATCATCCTCGGGCGGCAGACGGGCCCGGTAATCACGTCCGCTCCCGAACTGGGGCTGAAGCGCGAATACAAGGAGGAGTTTGTTCGCCAGCGAATCGACCTTTATGCGCGGAAATTCCTGGGCCGGCTTCGCGGCAGGATTCGCGACGATTGACGCGGGCGCGGCGGTGCGGCGCCGGTCGAATTCTGAATTGGCCGGCCGCCCTCGAAACTTCGCCGAAATTAGGGATAACCAGCGTACACCCCAAATTCCGGGCTGGCCCGGAAATCTCATGAAAATCGGCCAAATCTCGCCCGAATCGCACGGGCATAAAAAGCCTCGGGCTCGTTTCGATGGGCTGGGAAGCCCACCTCAGCCGCCCTCGGTCTTTTCTGCTCGGCGCTTCGAGCGAACTTCGGCCGTTTTCATGAAATTTCTGGGCTAAAGATCCAAGCGGGTATCCGCCAAACCCGCCGCCCGAGCGGTGATGGTGACGGGGCCCGAACCGGGCGCAATCTGCACGAGCGCGAGCGCCATGCCGTGGAAGAGGGCGCGCGTCGGACCTTGATAGCTGGCGTGGCTTTCGGGATCGCCGTTGTCCACGCCGACGATTTTCGCGGACCCGGTGATCTCGAAATCGATCACATTGTCGGCGAGGGGAACCAAGACGCCGTTCGCGTCCAGGGCCCGGACCGTCACGCTGGCCACATCGCGGACGCCGGGCAGAAGGCAACCGCGATCGACGGTGAGTTCAAGCCGTGCGGCCGGTTGGGCCGTGCGCACCACGGCCTGGGCGACGACGGCGCCGCGACGGTCGAAACCGACCGCCTTCAATTCACCGGGCTGATAGGGCACGTCCCAGACCAGTTGAAGGTCCGCCGTGGTCGCCGCA
>CAZWMF010000071.1:0-6403 GCA_964634535.1 uncultured Opitutaceae bacterium
GCCGAGTGGCGTGGTCACGACCGTCATCGGTTCGCCAAACCTGCGGTTCAACACCGACGGCCTGAGCACGGTCGCCCGGTTCTTCAACCCGGTCGACGTCGTCGTGGTCAATGCGACCACCTTATACGTGTCCGACTCGGTGACCAACACGATTCGACGCGTGGCCCTCGGCGGATTGCCGCAGATCACGACCTCCCCGACCGGCGTCTCGACGACGTCGGGGCAAAGCGCCCAATTTACGGTCGTGGCGACCGGCACCGGAACCCTGACCTATCAGTGGCAGGTCCTGGTCTCCGGCGCCGCCACCTGGACCAACCTGACCGACGCCGGCGCCTACAGCGGTTCGGCCACGGCCACCCTGACGGTCGCCAACCTCGATACGAGCTACGATCAGGACCAGTTCCGGTGCGTGGTGGCCGACCCGTACGGCAGCGCCAACTCGAATCCCGCCACCCTGGCGGTGACCGGAGCGCCGGTCATCCTCACCAGTTCTCCGACCTCGCCGCAGGTCCCCACGGGCGATACCATCACGCTCAGCGTGACCGCCTCGGGCGGCACGGTGACCTACCAGTGGGCGTTTAATTCGGTCGCAATTTCCGGTGCGACGACGTCGAGCTACACCATCTCTAACTTCGGGACGGGCAGCGTCGGAACCTATTCGGTCACCGTGACCAACAGCTACGGGAGCACTTCCGCTTCCTTTGCGGCCAGCGTGTCGCAGGCCCGACTGATCAATTTGTCGACCCGCGCCTTTGTCGGCGTGGGTACCGCCAACGCGCTCACTCCGGGCTTCGTGATTTCCGGGTCCGGCACCAAGTCGATGCTGATCCGCGGCGACGGCCCGGCCCTCACCGCTTTTAGCGTCCCCAATGCGCTACCCACCCCGGCCTTGTCGCTCTACGATCACAACACCAACGTGATCGGCGCCAACACCGGCTGGGGCACCACGGCCGGCGGCACCGCCGCCCTGCAGGCGGCCTTCACCCAGACCGGCGCCTTCAACTTCGCCACCGGATCGGCCGACTCGGCCATTCTCCAGTCGCTGCCCGCCGGAACCAGCTACACCGCGGCGATCACCGGCGTCAGCAACGCCACCGGCGTCGCCCTGGCCGAACTGTACGACGCGGACGTCGGCGCGTCCACTGGCCGCCTGATCAATATCTCGACGCGCGCCCAGGTGACCACCGCCAATGCCATCGTCGCCGGCTTCTTCATCGGCGGCAGCGGCAACGAGGTCGTGCTGATCCGCGGCATCGGCCCGGGCCTGGCGCAGTTCAACGTGGCCAACGTTCTGGCCAGTCCGGTACTCACCGTCTACGATGCGAACCAGAACGTGATCGCCACCACCCAAACCTGGAATCCGGCGCTCGCGGCCACCTTCGCCCAGGTCTACGCCTTCGGCCTGCAATCCGGCTCGAATGACACCGCCGTACTGCTCACGCTCCCGGCCGGCAACGGCTACACCGCCCAAATCTCCGGCCTGCATGGCACGGGCGGCGTCGCTCTGGTCGAAGTCTACGAAGTACCCTGACCGGATAGGCTCCGCCGGGACGGCCGCAGCTCATAAAGCCCGGCGGAGCCGATGACCAGGAATCCCACGGCATACAGGGCCAGAAAAGGCCCGATTACGTAGCTCCCCAAGCTGAAATACACGACGAGGCTGCCCGCACAATACAGGCCCAGCAGGATCTCGATCCAGGGCTGGACCGTGCGGGCGGCCGCGTAGCGCTTGCGTGGGCAGCTGCCGCGCTTGGGCGTGCGCACGAATTCGCTCGGCCGGCCGAGCACGGCTTCGGCCACGCCCCGGGCGTTGGAGGCCGCCACCCCAATGCCGACGCAGGTGAGGGCCGGCATCCACACGAGGTGCCGCCACCACCGCACGCGCAGCGCCTTCTGCCCGGTCCAATAGAGCGAACTCGGGGCCACAATCGAGGCGAGCATCGCGAGGCCGAGCCCGACGAGCCATGGCGCGGGCAGGTCCCGCGCCAGACCGAGCACCGCGGGCAGCGCGAAGATCGCCACGACCAACATGAGCGGATGCACCAGATAATGGGTAAGATGCAAGGTGGCCTGAAACTTGACCCAACCCGACAGCCGGTCGTCCCGCCAAATCTCCGGCAGGAGCTTCCGCGCGGTCTGGATCGACCCCTTGGCCCAGCGAAATTGCTGGCCCTTGAACGCGGCCAGGCTCGCCGGAAGCTCGCCCGGCACGATCAATCCGGCCAGGTAGCGGGTGTGCCAGCCCCGCAGCTGGGCGCGGTACGACAGATCGAGGTCCTCGGTCAGGGTGTCGGCGGACCAGCCGCCCGCGTCCTCGATGGCGGCGCGCCGCCAGACACCGGCTGTCCCGTTGAAATTCATGAAGAGCCCGTTGAACGCGCGCGCAGACTGCTCGACCATGAAGTGCCCGTCGATGCCGATCGCCTGGGCCCGCGTCAGCGGCGACTCGAGGGCGTTCAGGTGGCCCCAACGGGCCTGAACCAGACCCAACCGATCGTCGCGAAAGAAGAACGGCAGGGTCGAGCGCAGAAATTCCCGGGGCGGGGTGAAATCGGCGTCGAATATCGCCACAAATTGCCCGCGCGCTTCGCGCAGGCCCTCGGCCAGGGCGCCGGCCTTGAAGCCGGCGCGGTTGCGCCGGCGCACGACCTGGATGTTGTGACCGTCGCGGCGCAAGAGCGCGGCGACGCGGTCGATGATCTCGCCGGTCTCGTCGGTCGAATCGTCCAGGACCTGCACCTCGTGACGGTTGGCGGGATAGTCGATGGCCGCGGCCGCGCGCATCGCCCGCTCGACCACGTTGGCCTCGTTGTAGATCGGAATCTGCGTCGTCACCCACGGCAAATCGGCCCCGGGGGCGAACCGGGGCGCCGCCGCGGCGATCACCCGGGCGTTCTCCTCGGCCGCCGCATGCCGCGTGCGCAAATAGAGCAGCACCATCACATAACAATTGGCGGTGTACACCACCAGGCCCACTGCGGCCGCGGCGAACGCGGCGAAAACCAGGACATTTATCATGGGGCGATCAGTCCAAAGGAAGAACGCGCGGAACAGTGTCGACTCCCTGGAGGGGATTTCCCCGCCCGAAAGCCGACATGGCGCAACCTAGTCGGAAATTCTCGGGAAGCACAGGCAAATTTGTTAGCCGTCGAGCGCGACGGACTTAATCAGACCGATGTCTTGCGCGACGGCCGCCGAGGAACTGCGGGCCGGTCTCGGTTCACGCTGGCCGCTTCACGGCCCGCCGCGCACCTCGGCCTGGTCGGCGTAGGGGCATATTTCAACCGTCCGCAGGGCCGCGGCGCCGCCGGTGGGCGCAAGGACAAGCGTGAGGACGTTCGCCGGCCCGTCGGTCCCGGCCGGACGCAACCAGCATTCCGGCAGATAATATTCGCGCTGCGGACCGCGGTCCCAGATCGCGCCGAGCGAATGCCCATTGAGCCAGAGTTCGCCGTCGCCGGCCGCGTCGAGTCGCGCCCCCCAGGGAACCCAGGTCCCAGCCGGCGCCGCCGGTGAGCGAAACTCCAGCCGAAACCAGGCGGCGAGTGCGCCGGGCGAACGCGCTGGAAAGGGCGCGCGCGCGCCTCGGCTCGGCACGGCTTCCGTCCCATCCAACGCGATCCGGGTCCAACCTGGAAGGGCGCCCGGACCCAGGGCCGGCCAGCCTCGGGCCACACCCGCGAGGGACGGTCGCAGCGTCCAGGCGGTCAGCGCCCGGGGCGTGGGACCGGCCGCGGACGGAAGGAAGAGCGTCGCGCTGCGCAGGCCCGGCTCGTCCTCGATTTTCGCCCCATAATTGGCCTCGCCCCGTTGCACGTATAATACGGAAATCCGGTTCGGGACGGTCCGGAGCGCTCCGGCGAGATCCACCCGGCCCTGGGCGTCCGCCGCCATGACCCGTCCATTCACCTCGGTCACCACCGAATCGTCGGCGTACGGCTGCAAATCGAGGCGGGCGCCCGGCCCCGGCTGGGCGGGCAACGCGACCGTCGTCTCGTAGACGACGGGCCGGGCCTCCACGATGCCGCTCTCCGGCAGGAGGCGGCCCGCGCCGAGCGCGACCGGCTGGCCGGCGGGCCCGTCGCCCGGATCGGCGCAGGTCTGCGCGCTCAATACCCGGACCGAGGCCGGCAGCCCAGTCGGTCGGCGGGGGCCGGCGACCGGCGCCGGCAACCATTCGCCCGCGGCCGAGTTCGGGCGATCTGCGGCGAGTCGCAGCACGCGCGAACCGAAGGCCGGCAAATCATAGGCCAGACCGATTTCGCCCTGCCGAGGCAGCCAGAGGACCGCCGTGCCCCGGGCGGCTTGGGCGAGCGAGCGATTGTGGAAGAACACGTAGTACGCACCCGAACGGGCGAGCCGCACGCCCACCTCAACCGTGGGGTGGCCCGATTCGCCGTCGCAGGCCAGCGGATGGCTGCGCGCCAAATCGGCGCCATAGCGCTGGAGCATGTGCCCGATGGCCGCGAGCGCGAGATACTTGTCTCCCACGCCGCCCGCCTCGCGGATCGGCGCGTCGTAGTCGTAGCTCGTCGTGATATCCCGGCCAGCCCAATGGTCGAAATTCGTCCCGCCGAAAATCATGTAATAGTTGAGCACGGTCGCGCCGGACTGGATGGCCAGCAGGGTATGGGCGGTCAGCTGCGCCGCGGTCAGACCCGGCTGGTCGTCGCTCAGCCGCCCGCCGACTTCCCCAAACCACCCACCCTGCAATTCGGCCACCATCGCCGGAGCGTCGGGCTGGGCGGCCGCGAAATCCGCCAGATCCTTGGCCGTCCGTTCGATCTCGAAACGCGGATAGGCATTGACCGCGTCGAAGACCTGACGCAGTTCCGGGTCGGTGCTGCCCCGGCACTGCTTGGTCCACGAGGTGAAGATCGGCACCTCGATGCCGGCGGCTTGGGTCGCTTCCCAGAGCGCCTTGAGCTGCCCGACCCGTTCGGCGTCGGGCACCCCCTTGTACCCATCGTACTCATTCTCGATCTGCACGAGGATGACGCCGCCGCGGCCGGGCGGGCGACGCGTGAGCTGCGCGTCGGCGATCACCGGACAGACCGCGCGCATCCAGTGGCGGGCCCAGTCGAGATAAACCGGATCGGCGCTGCGCAGCCACGGCCGCGTCGGCTCGGCGGCCGTTCGCGGCCGCCGGGCGAGCAGCCAGCGCGGAATGCCGCCTCCGTCCCATTCGGCGCAGATGTACGGGCCCGGCCGTATGATCGTGTAAAAGCCGAATTCGTCCTGGGCCATGCGCAGCCAGTCGCGGAACAGCGTCAGGTCCACGCCCGAGAAATCGTCGAGGCCGGCCGGCGCGGCCGGTTCGTGGAGGTTCCAGGGGACATAGGTTTCGACGGCGTTGCAGCCGGCCGCCTTGATTCGCCGAAAACGCTCCCGCCACAGGGCGGGCGGACACCGAAAATAGTGGAACGATCCGCTGAAAATGAAGACGTCGCGGCCGTCGATGGTCAGGCATTGGCCGTCGTAACGGATGCGATCCGGGCGGGGAAAGGCGCCCGCCGCCCCCCGGACGGAAAGCCCGAGCGCCAGGAAGAGCGCGGCCGCCCTAATGAAACGCCCGGCGCGACTCGAGGGCATTCTTGAGAGTGACCGAATCCGCATAAAGTACGCCGCCGCCACTGGGCAGACCGAAACCGATGCGGGTGGCCTTCACCGCCGCGCCGGGGGGAATGCGCTCGAGCAGATAGTGGCAGGTGGCCTCCCCCTCGACGTCGTTGGCCAGGGCGAGGATCAGTTCGTCGATTTCGCCCGCGGCCAGGCGGGCGAGCAACGGTTCAAAATTCAGATCCGCCGGGGCCACCCCCGAGATGGGCGAGAGCCGGCCATAGAGCACGTGGTAGACGCCCCGCCAGGCCCCGCTGTGCTCGATGGCCAGGAGATCGGGCACGTGTTCGATGACGCAAACGGCGCGGTGGTCCCGGTGCGGATCGGCGCAGATTGCGCAGGTCTGCGCCTCCGCCAGATTGCCGCAACGCGCGCACCGCCGGACCGCTTGCGCCGCGTCCTGCAGGGCCCCGACCAAACCGGCCAACCGCTCGGGCTTCTCCACGAGCAAATGCAGGGCGATGCGTTCAGCCGACCGATACCCGAGGCCGGGCAGGCGCTTCAACTCGCGCTGAAGGGTCTCGAGGGCCGACGCCACCGCGCTCAGAACAGCCCGGGCATCTGCAGGGCCGCCGTCACCTTCTGGACTTCCGCGTCGTGGTACTGCTTGGCCTGATTCGCCGCGTCCTGCACGGCGCCGAGAATCGTGTCGGCCACCACCTTGGGTTCCTCCTTCAGGAATTCCGGGTCGATCTCCAGCCCGCTGAAGCGGCCCGCCGCCGTGATGCGCACGCGTACGGCCCCCCCCGCCGCGCTCGCCGCCAATTCGCGCGCCTCCAACTGC
>CAZWMF010000071.1:6413-11343 GCA_964634535.1 uncultured Opitutaceae bacterium
GCATCTTCTGGGCTTGTTTGAGGAGTTTGCCAACGCCGGCCATGGTGGGAAAGTGCGGGCCAGCCTCGCGCCAAAGCTTCGGTAGCGCAAGCCCCGCCTTCGCCCGTGAAGCGGGCTACGGCGTGGCTAGGCCCTCCTTCGCCCGCGAAGCGGGCTACGGCGGGGCAAGGCCCGCCCGCGCCCGCGGCGAAACATTAAAGCATGGCTTTACCTCCGCGCCCCACCCTTTACGATTCCCCGCACTCCCCCATGGCAGTCTCCGTTCTGGTCCCTTTGGCCGAGGAATTTGAGGAAGTCGAAGCACTCGCACCGATCGACCTGCTCCGCCGCGCCGGCGCCGACGTGACGCTCGCCTCGCTGTCCGAGGACCGGACGGTGATCGGCCGCAACCGCATCCGCGTGATCGCCGACACCACCCTGACCCAAGTGGCCGGCCTCGACTTTGACTGCGTCTTTCTGCCCGGCGGACCGGGAGTCAAACGCCTCCGCGCAGACCCGCGCATCGCCAGACTCGTTCGCCGCCAACATGAAGCCGCCCGGTGGATCGCGGCGATCTGCGCGGCCCCGGCGGTCCTGCAAGACATCGGCCTATTGGCCGGCCGGCGCTTCACCGCCCATTTTTCGATCGCCGGAGAGGTGCCCGGCATCCTTGCGGACGAGCGATCGGTGGTCGACGGACGGTTGTTGACCTCGCGGGGAGCCGGAACGGCAACCGAATTTGGCCTCCTGCTCATCGCCCAACTCATCTCCCCGGAGAAGTCCGCCGAGGTTGCCCATTCGATATGCGCGTAACCCCCCCCGGCCACCGGCGTCCATGCCGGCCGGCGAGCCCTACTCTTTCAGCTCCCTGCTAGACGGTTGCGAATTCCGCTGGCTCCGCTAGCGTCGCGCCGGAACCCTCGACTGCCGGTCTGCTCCTCGGCCCGATGGGCCGCCTACCCCCAATACCTGAAAAAACCCGCTCCCGACCCGGAAGCGATGGGGCGAAGCTTTCAAAAGTTCAAACATGTGTGGCATAGCGGGATACGTCGATAGCCAGCGCGCACCCGCCGACCGGGAGGCCGCGGTCGGACGCATGTGCGAGGCGATGCGCCACCGCGGGCCCGACGATGGCGGCCTTAAGTCGCACGGACCGGCCACCCTCGGCATGCGCCGTCTGGCCATATTTGATCCGGCCAATGGACGCCAGCCGATGCAAACGCCGGATGGCCGGTTCCTCCTGGTCTTCAACGGCGCGATCTACAATTTCCGGGACCTGCGTCGGGAACTGGCCGGCCACTGGGACTTTCGCACCGAATGCGACACCGAAGTCCTTCTGGCGGCGTATGCTCGCTGGGGTGAATCCTGCCTCGACCGGCTTCGCGGCATGTACGCCTTCGCGGTCTGGGACGCCGCGGAAGCGCGGCTCTTCCTCGCGCGCGACCCTTTCGGGATCAAGCCCCTGTACTTCCGCCAGGATGGCGACCGGCTGCTATTCGCCTCGGAGCTGAATGGCTTGAACGCGAGCGGCGCCTTCACCCCGGAAATCGATCCGGTCGCGGTGGTCGATTTCCTCGGTTGGTTCGCGGTGCCGGCCCCCCGCACCATCTACCGCCACTCGACCGCATTGCGACCGGGCGAATGCGCGGTATTCCGGCACGGCCGACTGGAAACGCGCCGGTTTTGGCGATTCCGCCTTATTCCGGCCGATGACGACGCGTGCACGGATCGGCGCGACTTTATCCGGCAAATGCGCGCCCGTCTGGAGGACACGATTCGCGCCCATCTGGTCGCCGACGTACCCGTGGGGGCCTTCCTGTCGGGCGGCCTGGATTCGGCGGCGGTGGCCGGCCTGATGACCCGGGTGGGCGGCAGCCGGCTGCGGACGTTTTCAATCGGCTTCGAGGAGGCGGGCTATTCCGAGGCCGCGGCCGCGGCCGCCAGCGCGCGCCACTTCGGGGCGGACCATTCCGCGCAGGTGCTGACGGGCGCGGACGTGGCCGCTGATATCGAGCGCTTTGTCGCCGCCTGCGACCAACCGACGGGCGACGGTCTGAACACCTACTACGCGAGCCAGGCCGCCCGCCGCGGCGGAGTCACCGTGGCCTTGTCCGGATTGGGCGGCGATGAACTATTCGGCGGCTACCCGTCGTTTCGCGATGTCCCGCGCCTGGCCCATTGGCTGCCGTGGTGGCGCCGGCTGCCCCGGGCCGTCCGCCGACCCATTCTGCGCCGGCTGCGCGGCGGCGACACCCGCCGGCGCAAGCTGGCCGACCTCCTGCACTACGCGCATGACGTCAACGAGCTGGCCTCGCTGCATCGTCGGGTGTTTTCCGAGCCCCACCGGCGGGCGATGCTCGCGCCGGGCGCGCGGGCCATCGCCGACCGGCTGGCGCCGTTTCACCCGGAGCTGAGTTTTTTGAGCGAGGATCTGCGCGGCGCCACGAACGAAGAGGCGGTCAGCGCCTGGGAACTGCGCACTTACATGGCCGACCTGTTGCTGCGCGACAGCGATGTCATGAGCATGCGTCACTCGCTCGAACTGCGCGTGCCGCTGGTCGACCGGCCCCTGTTCGACTGGCTCTGGCGCCAGCCGCCGCGCTTTCGCTTCACCCCCGATGCGCCAAAATCCGCGCTGGCCGAAGCCGTGGCCGACCTCCTGCCGCCCGGTCTGCGCGAGCGTCCCAAGCAGGGCTTCACCCTGCCCATGGCCCCGTGGATGCGCGGCCCGCTCCGGGGCTTCCTGGAGGACACCTTTTCGGACGGGAGCATCGAACGATCGGGACTGCTCATGCGCGAGCCGGTCCAGGCCGCCTGGCGTTCTTTTCTGGCCGGTGGCGACGACCGCCAATGGTCGCGCGTGTGGAGCGTGGCGATCCTGCTGGCCTTCATCAATCGCCGGACCGGAAGCGCGGCGGTGCCGGCGGCGCCGCTCGTCGTGTCCCCACCCACCGCCGCCCCGGCGCGGCGCCGCGGCGTCACCGGATCGACCCTCCTGATCGTGCCCGAGCTGTTCTCTTCGACGGGAGGCATTCAACGCGTGCTGCGGTCGTATTTGCGGGCCCTGTCCGCCCAGGCGGCGGCCGAGAACCGCACTGTCAAACTGTTGACGCTCAATGATCCGACCTTCGACAGTGCGGACTTGCGGCGCGTGGCCGAGCGCGGACTGGCGGAGTGGTCGGCCTGCGACCGCAACCGGCGCCGCTTTCTCCGGGATGCGCTGCGCCTGAGCGAAGGTTGCGACCGGATCGTGTGCGGCCATGTCGCCCAACTCCCGGTCGCCTGGGCGGCCAGCCGCCGCCGGGGCCGGCTGCCTTACTACCTGGTGGCCCATGGCATCGAGGTCTGGCGGCGCTTGTCGGTGGCCGAACGCTGGGCCGTCCGCCGGGCCCACCGGGTCCTCTGCGTGAGCGAATTCACCCGCCGGGAGATGGCGCGGCACACGCCGCTGCGGCCGGACCAGGCGGCGGTCGTCTACAACGGCCTCGATCCGGCCTTCCCGGTCGAGGCCGGCCGGCCGCTCGCCGAATGCCCGCCGGTCATCGTTTCGGTCTCGCGGCTGGACCGGGCGGACCGATACAAGGGAATCGACATGTTGATCGAAGCCATGCCCGCCGTGTGCGCGCAAGCGCCCGCGGCCCGGCTGCGGGTGATCGGCCAAGGCGACGACCTGCCGCAGCTGCGGCGGCGCGCCGACCGGCTGGGCGCCGCGGTCGACTTCTTGGGGCCGGTCTCCGACGCCCGCCTGACCGAGGAACTGCGGGCCGCCCGGCTTTTTGCCCTGCCCAGCCTTCGGGAAGGCTTCGGCTTGGTGTATCTCGAAGCCATGGCCCATGGCCGGCCCTGCCTGGGCGTGCGCGCCGGGGCGGCGCCCGAAGTCATCACGGCGGACACGGGCCTCTTGGCCGAGCCGGGCAGCGCCCCGTCCCTCGCGGCCGCGTTGCTCGAGGGCCTCGGCCGGCCGTGGCGCGCGGCGGCGATCCTCGAACGGGCGCGCGCCTTCTCCTACGAACGCTTCGCGGAACGTCTGGCGCCGGTCCTCGCCCCATGAGCGCACCCGCCGACACCGAATTCGTCATCGAGGCCGGCGGCGCCCGCCGCCACTACTGGACCGACCTGTGGCGCCACCGCGAACTCCTGGGCTACCTCACCCTGCGCGACATCAAGGTGCGCTACAAGCAGACCGTGCTCGGCGTGGGCTGGGCCCTGATCCAGCCGCTCGTCACGACCGGCATCTTCAGTTTCGTGTTCGGCAAGCTGGCCGGCATGCCCACCGGCGGGGTCCCGTACCCGCTGCTCGTGCTGGCCGGGCTGCTGCCCTGGCAGCTGTTCTCGACCGCGCTCACCGGCTCGAGCGCGAGCCTGGTGTCCAACAGCAACCTCATCTCCAAGGTGTATTTCCCGCGGCTGATCATCCCGCTGTCCGCCCTGGGCGTGGCCCTCGTCGACTTCGCCGTGGTCCTGGCCCTGTACGGCGGGGCCTCGCTCTGGTGCGGCCGGGGGCCATCCTGGCACTGGGCGCTCCTGCCGCCCTTCATCGCGGCGGCCCTGGCCATGGCCTTCGGCGCCGGCCTGTGGTTCACCGCGCTGATGGTCAAGTATCGGGATTTCAGGTACATCGTTCCCTTCATCATGCAAGTCGGCGTGTTCGTCTCGCCGATAGGCTTCAGCGCCACGGTCACGCCCTCCTGGCGGACGCTGCTCGACTGCAACCCGATGACCGGCGTGATCGACGCCTTCCGCTGGTGCCTCCTGAGCGACGGCCAGCCCTTCGACCTGCCGGGGATCGCCTGCTCGTTCGTCATCACGGCCCTCCTCGTCGCGACCGGACTCCGGTACTTCCGCCGGATGGAGCGGACGTTCGCCGACGCGATCTAGCCCGATGGACGCCGACACGATGATTTCGGTCGAGGGGGTGGCCAAGCGCTACATCATCGGCCATCAGGTTCGC